>NZ_VHIK01000057.1:0-333 GCF_006680105.1 Bacillus sp. B4EP4a | reverse complement strand
CTGTGAGAGTAGGACGCCGCCAAGCCATTTAAAAAGATCAGCCATCCGGCTGGTCTTTTTTTGTTTCATAAGGTCATGAAAAAAGATGAAAACTTTTAAGGCTTTTTCATGATACCTTCAGCTCTGTCCAACTAATGTGTGTATTTTCCTTAAGCAAAACGTACCCTTGAAACCATTCTTGATCTTACTTTGAGAGAAGAAAATATTTATTGTGAAATGTGTTGACTTTATCGCAGGAAAAGATTAATATAAATAAGCACCAACTTTACGAACGAAAAACTTCATCACTTTCGGCAGATTGCTGAAAGAAATAACTATTGACTTCTTACTATG
>NZ_VHIK01000056.1:0-56502 GCF_006680105.1 Bacillus sp. B4EP4a | reverse complement strand
ATATAGAAAAGACGTCTTGCATTTTTCGCTTCAATAAAAAGTCGTTCTTCATTTTTTTTGTTGGATGAATACTATAGGAATATACGTAAAGTAGTTATATCATACTATCTTTCAATTATCGTTCTTATAAAAATAAAATTATGTTAAAATAGAATTCTAGACATAGGTACAAAGGAGCAATTGTAATGAAAATTGAGGTTGGCTCTGTTATCAACGAATTACGAATAAAACAAAATCTTACAAGAGAAGAACTGGCTAGGGATATATGTGAACCTAATGCCCTGTCAGATTATGAAAGAAGCATCACTTCTCCAACAATTGATGAATTGGCACTTTTTGCGGATAAACTTAAAGTTGACCTGCCGTATTTCTTCACCACCAAAAATGAACCGATTTATAATTACATAGAAACCATTAAACTTTTGATTAACAAATACAAACGCACACGTAATTATGAAGCAATTTATGAAATCGTCCAAAAAGAAATGGCAACTGCACCGGAAAAATCGATATCGTTTTATCAATTCTTGAAATGGCATGAAGGTATCTCTTTTTTTTATTTGTACAATGACAAACAAAGGGCCATAGAATTATTGAATGAGGCCATTCAGATTACCATGGGTAAACGGGTCATTCTTCATCAACAGGAGATAGAAGTTTTAAATAGTATCGGAATTATCCATTTTAAAACGAAGAATTATGAAGAGGCCATCAACATCTTCAATGAAGCACTGGAATTTATCGAGAATATTCCCCATGTGAATCAAGAAGGTACCATTATCTTGAAGATCATTCATGGATTGGCACAAACATTGACTGAACTTCATTATTATCAGGAATCATTAAATTATACCCTTAAAGGGATCAACATTTGTAATTCGATAGAATCATTATATTTATATGCGGAACTCCATCTATTAACTGGTAAGAATCTAGTTCATCTTCAACAACCTGAAAAAGGACTGCACTATATAAAACAATCCAAGAACATTTTCAGTCTTCAAAAAAACGAAGAATTCATACGAATTGCCGAAGATGAATTGGAATGCATTTTGCAATGCTTATGAACTTCAATGGATAAGAAAAGATAGAGAATGCTTTGAAAAAAGCAATACTCTATCTTTTTTTTAGCATTGTTAGTTCTCTCTTGCTCTACCAATCATTTTTCAGGAATGACTATTTTTTTCAAGTTAAAAATGCTACTTTAAAACAATCCTTACACTTTCAATAGCTATCCTATGTCAGCTATAATAGAAGAATGTAACCCAACTGGAGGAAAAAAAATTGTCTAATAGATTAGGTTTAGTGCTTGACGTAGAAACAACTGGTTTACGTCCCTCTTCAGATGAAATCATCGAGCTTGCTCTTATACTCTTTACATACAGCAGTGAAACAGGGGAAATTATTAATCTTATTGATCAGGAATCATTTTTAAGGGAGCCTCTCTCCTATGGAGCAAGAAGGAATTATGATCAAGCGTACAGAATTCATGGAATTCCATACAGCTCCGTAGAAGGAAAAAGTTTTCACGATGAAAAAATTAAATCCTTCATTGCCCGTACCGATTCGATTTTCGCACATAATGCTTCTTTCGATAGAAGTTTCCTTTACCAAATGTATCCGGAAATCAATGATCAAAAGTGGTTCTGTACGATGCGGAATGTTCCTTGGAAGCAATACGGATTTGAGAATAGTAAACTCTTAACATTACTGCAGGCACATAATATCACAAATTTCCAAACACACAGGGCTATGGACGATATATCTTACCTAATGGAACTCATGAGAAAACCAGGACCTTCTGGCCATCCTTATTTAAAGGAAGTCATAGCAAAAAATCCAATGAAGAAATATGCACCTGCTTCTCAAAAGACAAGGGTATAGCTGATTGCAAAAATACTTCATTGTACAGGCTGCACCAAAATTTTGTCACAAAATTGCTCATTCAATGAGAACAGGAAATACATTTCTTTACGATGGGTGTTATTTTAGGGGCACTTTTATTTCCCTGCATTTCACTTATTTCCTGATATTTATTAAAAAACAGCGACCCATGACGGGTCGCTGTTTTTTGATCATTATACAGTTGCTTCTTCCTGTTTTTCATTTAATGCGCCGTTCAATATCTTATACCGATAAATAAAGTAAAGAAGTGATAATATTAATGCCACAACGAGGAATATGGCCAACATGCCAAGATTATGCCACATGAAGCTATAATCTCCTGTTGAGATGACTGCACGGAAAGCATTAATAGAATATGTCATCGGTAGGAACGGTGTGAATCCTTGCAAGAAGCCAGGAACTAATTCATTTGGGAATGTTCCGCCACTGCTGGTCAGTTGCAGAATCAAAACCAATAATGCTATGAACCGGCCAGGATTGTCAAAGGCCGAACCCAGGAACTGAATGATTGCCATGAATGTACAGCTAGCAAGAATGCTTACTGCAAAAAATAGCGGCAGGCTCGTAACATTGATTCCAAGACCTAAAATTAAAATCGAGTCCACCAATATGGCTTGACAGATTCCTATGAGTGCCATGACGCTGTATTTACTAATAAACCAGCTAAATCCACTCGCAGGTTTAACAGCAGGATCTTTTAACGGGAAAATGATCGTCAGAACGATAGCCCCGATAAATAAACTTAATGAAATTAAATATGGTGCAAAACTAGTGCCATAGTTCGGGACATTATTAATTGGTAATTTATCCACTTTAACTGGGCTCGCAAACATGTCATATACTTCTTCATTGGACTTTATCTTACCTGCTTCGTCTGCCCCATCACTTAATTCGTCATGTAATTCTGCAGATCCATCTGAAAGTTTGGCGATTCCATCTTGTAACTTAATGGCTCCATTTGCCAGTTCTCCCATTCCGCTAGTAAGGCTGGATGAACCTTCCTTCAGCTTATCCGTTCCTGTAACCAGACCTTTCGAACCTTCGGAAAGCTGTGAGGTTCCACTTGATAATTGCTTGGAGCCATCTTCAAGCTGATCAAGCCCGCTTACCAAGTTATTGCTGCCTTCGGTTAACTGTCCAAGCCCACTTTGTGCTGAATCTATACTATCGCCAAATGTTGTCAAGCCAGATACCAATTGACCTTGACCATTTTTCAGTTCATCCGCCCCATTGGCGAGTTTATCCTGAGCTTGCTTCAATTGAGTGAAACCGCCGCTTATTGCACTTGTGCCTTCACCTAACTGATTAGCTCCAGCACTAAGACTATTTGAGCCTTTAGCAATTTCAGTTGCACTTGCCGATAGTTCCCCTACTCCTTCAGATACTCCTTTACTACCTTCACTGATGCGGGTTAGAGAAGTAATCACTCCCTCCAAACGCGCTTTCTCTGCAGGATCATCCGTAGCTTCAGATTGTTGTTTCAATCCGGAAATTACCTCATCCAAACCTGCAGAAACTTCAGATGCCCCAGCTTTTGCTTCGTTCGATGCTGCACTCCATTCAGACAATGAACCTGAAAGTTGGGAAGCTCCAGCAGCTACACCATTTGCTCCATCTGTCAAAGCGGGCAGCTTTTCTTCGATTTGATTGAAGCCCTCTAACGACTGTTGCAGTCCAGAGGCCAATTCACCAGTACCCGCTTCAGATTTCTTGGCTCCTTGCAAAAGCTCGGATTGCCCATCTTTCATTTGTCCAACACCAGAGCTAAACTGTTGTAACCCTTGATTGAGTTCTTTTGATCCTATAGCTGCCGAACCGACTCCATTCGAAAAGGTCAATGATTTTTCAGCTAATTTTTCCAGGTTTTCATGGATTTCGACAGAACCTGAATGAAGGGAATCAATTCCTTCATCGACTTTTTTGGAACCCTCTTTAGCCGAGTTAATCCCATCACCAAGTTCACTTGATCCGTTCTTCACTGTATCCGTTCCATCTTTCAATTCTCCAGCTCCGTCACTGGCACTTTTGAGTCCGTCAGCCATTTCGTTCAAATTATCGAACATTGACTCCGCATAGGTTTTCGTAACGGCTGACGAAACCTCCCCTTTAATTCTCTCCGAAGCTGCGTCACCTATTTTGGTGGAAATATAGTTGAACCCTTCATTGGACGTATAAATTAAATCAAGTTTTTCCGGATTGTCCTCCTGTAAGGTCGTTGCATTTTTAGAGAAGTTTTTCGGGATTTCTATTTTCATGTAATAATCTTGTTTTTCCAGGCCTTCATTTGCTTCTTTTTGACTGACGAAATGCCAATCGAAATCCTTCTTTTCCTTTAACTCCTTGACTAAATCTTTTCCTATTGTAAGTTCCGATTCATTGAACTCCGCACCCTCATCCATATTGACAATGGCAACAGGCAATTGGTCCACCTTACCATATGGATCCCAAAATGCCCACAGGAAAGTGCCGCTGTATAATAATGGAACCAGTATGATCCCTATTATCGAAATGAGTATCATAGGATGTTTTATTATGGCTAAAAATTCACCCTTTAAAGATTTTAACACGCCTACCAAGCCCTCCTATACGACGAATATGCCGTTTATTTAATCTATCTCGGTGAAAAACGGATTGAAGAATACATATTTAACTCATTTGCTTCTGCAATATATTTAAAAATTCACTATCTTAATCATTAATATATATTACTTTTCAAGCAAATAATAACTAATGACTATATCATTCATTTGGTCATTAACACGAAAATAATATAACATTTATCCATTCTTTTATCAATACTTTTTCACTGTCTTACATCCTATATCTACTATTTATCTCTTTATATTCTGTTTAGATTGCCTTTTTATTGATTAAGGCCTTATCATCGGCTGTTAAAATTCCCTCTATATTTCATGGCAAAAAAAGGGTATCCATTATGGATACCCTTTTAATTAGCTATATTAGCATAATTAAATGAAGCGCTTACATATCATTTTGATATAATGCCTTTTAATTTTTCCGCCTGCCCGGTCAGTTTCTTTAAGGATTGCTGATATTCTTTTTCTAATTGTTTTATGATGCCGGCGGCGGTATCTATTTTTTTAATCGCCCCTACGCCATGACCCGCTGACCAAATATCACGCCACGCTTTAGATTCAGATGATTTGGACATGCTGTCAAAATCGACTTTTTCTTTTTTGGCTAATTGTTCAGGGTCCAATCCTTCCTTTCTGATGCTCGGTTTCAGCATATTACAATTAACGCCTGAAAATGCATCAGTCAAGATGATGTCATCATGATCAGAATCGACAAGCATTTCACGATATTCATCATTGGCCCTGCTCTCTTTAGCCACGATAAAACGTGTACCCATATATGCAAGATCCGCTCCTGCAGCCTGAGCTGCCAAGATACTGTGACCAGTACTGATGGATCCGGCAAGCAAAATGATTCCGTCCCAGAATGTCCTTACGCTGTCCACGAAAGCAAAGCTATTTATCTCACCAGCATGACCACCGGCTCCCGCAGCAACCAAGATCAATCCGTCCACACCTGACTCCGCAGCTTTTTTTGCAAAATCCACCGAGCTGACATCCGAAAAGACCAACCCGCCATAGCTATGTACGACATCCACCACATGTTTTGGTGAACCTAATGATGTAATGACGATGGGAGGCTGATGCTTTTTGACCAATTCCAGCTCTTCTTCAAGACGGCTATATGTACGGTGGACAACCATATTCATTGCCCATGGAGCAATCTTTGAGCCAGGTTCTTTATCCTTAGCGGCAATCAATGTGTCGTTTATATCACTCATCCATTGATCCAGTACCTCAATCGGCCGCGCATTCGGTGCTGGAAAAGAGCCGATCACCCCATTCAAGCAGCATTCTTTCACTAACTCAGGACCGGATATTAAAAACATAGGTGCTGAGATAACTGGTAAAGATAATTGATTCCACCACTGTTCAGGCAAACTTCTTGTCATCTATGAAACCTCCCATTTTAATATATTACCAAAATATAACACTACAAGATTATCATACTTCTAAAATACACAATTTTCAAGAAATTAATTCAGCAGCTGAATTAACTTGTCATGAAGCGCCATGTCAATGAAAAAACTGTATATGGAATGCATCCCATATACAGTTTCGATTCAATTTGAAAGCGCCCATTTACGAATGGCCTTAGCCACACCATCTTCTTCGTTTGTTGCTGTAACCCAATCTGCTTTTTCTTTCACAATTTCTTGGGCGTTTCCCATTGCCACACCCACTTTTGCATCAGAAATCATTGCAAGGTCGTTAAGGCTGTCACCTACTGCCATAACATTATCCATCGTAATATCGAGCAATGAACATACAAGCTTTATCGCTTTCGCTTTATTGACGCCCATGGCATTCACTTCAATATTCGTTGGGCTAGAATTGCTTATTTCAAAGTTTCCTTTTGATACCAGTTCATCCATGATAATTTTGCGGACGTCATCATCAGTTGTATCAAAACCGAATTTAAGCCATTGCGAATCATGGATTTTTTCAGGCATTTCAGCCCTGTAAATATTATCGCAACTAATTGCCCAAAAATGTGTACCATGTTTTTGGCTTAATTCCCACATCCATTGTATGGACTCACTATCGACGATATTCCTTTCCACCAGTTTTCCTTGATTATCGTATATTTCACTTCCGTTAACGGTAATGAGGTATGATTGGAGTTCCATTGACTTTGCAAAATCACTGCATGTCGCGTAGGATCTTCCTGTGCTCAATACAACAAAAATCCCTTGATTTTCTGCTTCTTTTATCGCTCTCCGATTTTCTTGGGATATCTCTCCAGCCTTATTGAGAAGCGTGCCATCCATATCAAGTGCAACCAGCTTAATACCTTGTTCCTTCATTCTTATTCACCCTTCCATAATCCTTCTTTATGTAACTAAGTCCATGATAGCTTATAATGCATACGCAAGGAAAGTACGTGAATAATTGAACAGGCATTGCCATTCGTTTCATGATTTTTATAATCAACCAAATATCTTTATCCGGCCACTTTATATTCTGCCATTCTAAACATCGTCTACTCCCTTTCTTTTTTCATTTCATTCAATTCTTTTTTTATCTGGCCTTCCCATTTTGGGAAACCATCATTTTCATCAAATTCTATAATGACATCCGTTACTCCTCTTTCCTTGAATATCTCATTAAACAGCCGATCTTTAATGTCATCCGCCTGGGCGATTGAAATATGGGGATCAAGTTCAACTTCAAGTTCAACATGAAAGTCTTCCCCTTCTTTTATTACGGCAAGTTTCTGTATATCCCTTACGTCTGGATCATCCATGACCATAGTTCCGATTTTTTGTCGCATTTCAATATCGGCTTCCCCAAGAGCACCTGCAGCATTATCAAGAAATACCCTACCAACCACATAGAACATACCGAGACCGATCATGACGGAAGCAACGCCTTCCGCTTGGATGAAGGGCGTGAAGTTTGCTAATAAAATGGCAATTATCGCTAGTACCCCACCACCGGTTGCTACCATATCTTCCATGAATACTAATTTCGTCGCCGGTTTTGCTCTTTTTAAACCAGCGAAGCTCTTAAATATGACGGCTGCTCCTTTAGCTTCGATTCCAGTCTCATGCACCACTTCTTTCATCGCTTTAAATAATACATATGATTCCAACACAACCGCTAAGGAAAGGACGGACAAGTTAATAAGGATACCAGTTGATTCTACAGGGTGCAAAATGTGATGGAACCCTTCTTTAATCGTTTCATAAGACATAATCCCGACAACCAATACTGCCCCTAATAATACGAGGTTAACCAAACGTCCAAAACCATCAGGGAATCGATCAGTTGGTGACTTTTTACTTAGTGCGGATCCAATGAAGACGAAAAACTGATTCGCAGCATCGCCCAAAGTATGTAAAGTTTCAGCAAACATAGCGACATTCCCTGTCATGAAATAAGCAATCCCCTTTAGCACAGCGATGATACTATTCACACAGGCAGCAATGAACGCCGATTTATTACCTTGTTTTAATAACCGAAATAATTCTTTCATATAAACCCCCCCTAATCTTTTTATAAATCCATTATCATAATGTATTATCCCCAACACTGGAATATATGAAACCACAAAAGCGAAACCCTTAACTATACGATTGGAGAATGGTTATATGTTGTATCTCCCACAAACGAATATATTCCAGGAATGGACTCATCTATTCTAATAAGTTCACAATGAGCATTCATTTCTTTAGAAAACTGATTAATACAACAAAAAAAGGGAGTAAGCGGTAGCTTACTCCCTTTCATTCAAGAACTTATGCTTTTAAGCTTCCATCCCCTTTTTCACTAACTTAGATGGATTATTTACTTTATACCGTATTTCTTTATTGTATTTTTTGTCGACCACTTTTCCATCAAATTCGATTGCGTCCCCTTCTTCGAGCTCAGCTTTTTTTAATGTCTTGCTATAACCACACCAAGCATCGCCGATTGTCAATTCAGGTTCCGTTGTCACTTTGACATTCTCCAAGAGTATGACTTCATCTTCTTCACCAGTGAAATGGTTCATTTTCGCCGTGAACTCCTTGACGGTTGCAGTGAAATGCACTTTTTCCCCTGGTAAGTCTAACTTAGGTTTTGCTGTCGTCTTTTTAGTTTTGGTTTTTGCTTTTTTTGGTTCTTCACTTAGCTGATCAGAGTTTTCCGTAATTGGTGCTTCCATTACCTGTTCAGTTTCAATTGGATCTGCAGATGTTTCGGAAACCGGTCCACTCAACAATTCTTTTCCGAAACTGGAGCTTTGCATTTCCTTTAAATAGGAAGGGTGAATGCAACTAAGCTTACCATTTTCAAATTCAACGACTACAGTGTCTAGACCATTTCCATACTGTTCATAGCCTGCTAATTTGACTTTTGCTTGAAAACTGCCGCTTTTATATAATAGTTCTCTTTTTACCGAACGGGCAGTGAATAATTTCCATTCCAATCCTTTAGCGATATAGTCCGTATCATCTAAAAAAGAGATATACTCTCCTTTTGGTGCAATATAATGAATCAAATCTTCAGCTGGAGTTTCAGCCACAGTCACCACTCCTAATCTTTTCTATAGATTATATTCTAGCAAAGGATTTCAAAGTTGCAAATGAATGAGCATCATAATGGGGTTGATAGCAGTCACAATTACGAACACGCTTAAATTCCCCCCATTAAATGTATGTGATCATTTATGGAACCAGAAAAAAAGCTGCCCATTAAGAGCAGCTCAGACTGTAGACAAACTAGATAAAAATTAAGTTTGTCTATGTTTTTTTGAGGGTTTGTAAAAACTTGAACGTTGATTGGAACGTAGGGTACTCGCATTCCGCGGGCGTTCCGCCCTCGGCGCTCTTTGCGCCTGTGGGGTCTCCCTTGGACGCGCTTTTCCCACAGGAGTCTCCCCATCTTCAAAAAAGACTTTTGGAATTCATATGCTGGCTGGATTTTGCGTTAAAGAAGGTTTGATCGATCATTTCATTTTCTCTTCGGGTCAATACAGCCGTAGCCCTTGTTCTGTTTACCATAATATCCTTTTGCTAGAAAACGGTTGTTTGAAGAGCAGCGTTTTATTAGAATAGTCAATCTTTTCTTTCTATAATTACACAAAATCGACTACATCCGTTACCCTTCCTTAACGTGAATTTTTTTTAGTGTTGCTTCTTGTTCAGGAGTTATTACCTTTTTCTTATGATAAAACAGGAAGTATGACCCAATTACTAGAATCGTGAGAAGGGTTGTAAGAAAGAATTGCAATCTCATGGAATCAATAAACGCCTGAGCAACGAATATAATAAATAATACGGCAATAGTCGCGTAGGTTAAATAAGGGAATAGCCACATTTTCACTTTGAGTGTCCCGGGATTTTCTTTTTCCGTCTTTTTCCGTAAATATAGATGGGAAAAGGCGATAAAGATATACATGATCATAGTGACTCCTCCAGAGCTGTTTGCGAGAAAAGCAAACAATTTATCAGGAGAAACAAATTTAAATGTCGTGCACACATAAGAAAAGAAAACACTTGCCGTTAACGCCCAAATCGGGATTCCCCTCTTATTCACACGAGAAAGGATTTTCGGTGCATCACCTTTTTTTGATAAAGAATATAACATACGGGAGCTTGTATATAGCCCTGAATTCAAAACAGAAAGCAATGAAGTGAAGATTACGATATTCATGATTTGACCCGCTGCCGGCAGGCCTGCCATATCAAATACGCTGGCATAGGGGGTTTTTAGTAAATCTTCAGCCCCCTGGGGGATTACGAGAACCAACACGGTCACTGAACCAACAAAGAAAAGAAGGAGACGCCATACAACACTATTTATGGCTCTAATAATATTTTTTTCAGGGTTTTCAGACTCTCCTGCAGCAATTGCAGCTACCTCACTTCCCGATAAAGAGAAAGTAATGAATATCACACTAAGAAGGACAGGCAGAAAACCTTTTGGTAAAAATCCTCCATCCCCAGTAATATTTGAAAGGCCTGGTGAATCAAAACCCGGAACAAATCCAAAAATCATGGCGGCACCCAGGAAGAGGAATATTACAATGGCAGCCACTTTCATGAAAGCTAGCCAGTATTCAAATTCCCCATAAGCTTTGACTGAATAGATATTAGTAATCGTCATTAATATAGGGAAAGATAGACTAGCAGCCCACATAGGTATACCAGGAAACCAATCATGAATCATAGTACCCAATAATGTAGTTTCAATAGCAATGATGATAACCCAGTTGAACCAGTATAACCAGCCGATCGTGTATCCGGCCCAGGGACCAAATGCTTGATGTGCATATGTTGAAAAGGATCCGCTATCAGGATTTACTACAGCCATTTCACCCAGCATGCGCATTATAAGCACGATCATCAATCCTGCGATTATATACGATATAATAGCACCAGGTCCTGCTGAATTTATTATTGTTCCGCTTCCGATAAATAGTCCTGCCCCAATTACCCCGCCAATAGAAATCATTGTGACATGCCTGGTCTTGAGACCATGTTTCAATTCATTTGTTTGAAGTGCCACTATTGTCACCATCCTTTAAAACTGTCTATTTACCGTTTTGTAAGCAGTAAACCACTGCTCATGGGTACCCTAGTAGAAATCTTTCATTCAAAAAAAGGTTACAGTCTTATCCCGTTTCATCAATAGTTTTAATGAGGCCAAATTCACAATCGATATATGTATATTGCACAGCATATACTCTATTAACTGTATCCGCTTTCTTTTTATAATCCTTCTTTACTACCATCAGCCCCTCAACGAAATACACGGAAAGTACAATGTTCTGGTTGATTGCACTTTTTGCTTTTTGTTGAGTGAAGTCCTTTTATGTAAAAATATAGTTACCCAGCTCTATTATTCCTTCCTCACTCTTCTTTTTTTATAAAAGCACCCTCTCTCACTAAAAATTTTATTCATATATTATAAAAGCAATATCCATGCCAAAAAAAGGATAGTTATTTTAGTAGTGTTTAACGCTTTTATGAATTTAAAACGATTCGATATTGAATCAAAAA
Source organism: Bacillus sp. B4EP4a (assembly GCF_006680105.1). Taxonomy (NCBI): domain Bacteria; kingdom Bacillati; phylum Bacillota; class Bacilli; order Caryophanales; family Bacillaceae; genus Bacillus; species Bacillus sp. B4EP4a. Next base: position 45,014 of record NZ_VHIK01000056.1, on the reverse strand, counting down.
TTCAATTTTCGATTCAAATATTAATTATTAACCCTTTTCGATTCACAATCGAATCAAAAATGACAATTTAATTGTTTTCTTTTGAAATTTCGACACACATATATACTGAAAAATAACAGGGATAAAAAAGAAGATGCTAAAATCCAAAATGATTTCTTGGCACCTTCCAAATAGATTTATTTTCACTGAGAATGATTTTATGTAAATTACCGGCAGACCCGGAATGCCCTTCTACTATTAATCAAAGAACTATGTACAAGCGTCGAAAAATATCGATATGTATATAATGCTGTATGTAAAGTCACAATATGATATATTAACCCATTATATATTCAGTTCTGAACTTTTGGGAAATGGATGCTGAATGTAGTTAAATTTTCATTGGAGACACAATTCATATATCCATCATTACTTTCAATAATCTTTTTACATACGTATAATCCAATTCCCGTTCCTAGCTCCTTCGTTGTGACAAAAGGCTCAAAAATAGATTCTATCAATTCACTGGCAATGGCCGGTCCATTATTTGAAATTCGGATTATTCTTTCATTCGCCTCAATTATAGAGTTTATCCTCAAAATTCTAGGATGTTCCTTATCCTTTAAGGCATCAATGGAATTTATAAAAAGATTCAAGAACACCTGTTTTAACCCATCCTTGCTCGCTGTCATGACAAAGTTTGGATAAATATTTATTTCCACATTAACGCTGGCATCCACTATATTTGCATATGTCAGTTCTTGTATTTCTTCAATTAACTTTAACACGGAAATTTCCTCTCTTTGTTCCTCATTAAAATCAGATTTAGAGGTATGGAGGAATTGGGTTATCCTGAAATTCAACTGATTTAACTCATAATCAATGATATCCAAATATTTCAAGCTCGGGTTCTCCCTCTTCAGTAATTTATTGAACCCCATGATAGCTGTAAGAGGGTTTCGGAACTCATGTACAAAACTTGATGATATCTGACCCAGTACCGCTAATTTATCTTTGTGGTTTTCACTAATATAAGACTTTTTTTCCTCAATCACTTCATTTGTAAGATTCGTATATCTAGTTACTGCATGGTAGCTGAACGTATCAAAGTGCAAGTTGATGTCATTAATGAATTTCTTCATATAATTAATTGGGATATTGGCCCCAAAAACATTTCTAATTATGATATTTCTCCCCAAATTGATATTATATAGAAAATCCCCAATGTTGATATTTGCTTCAAGACGTTCTTTTGCAACCTGGTAAGCCAATTTTATCAGCACATCATCAGACAATATTTCCTTGAACGTTTGGATGACCAGTGAGTACATCCCATAACCATTTTCTTTAATCTTTTCTTTGTAGGGGTCTATTTCATTGATCTTAATAGTCTCATTCCATTCATTTAAAAACGCAGATTCATTTTCTTCCAAATATTGAATCAATACATGTTTATACTTCGTATGTTCAGATGACAACTTCATACTATTGACCACACATCCCTTGCGGAATTTTAGATACTATATCAATAACATCATTCTATATGAGATTTTGATTTCCTGCACTTCATTATTTATTGTTTTTCAAGGTGAAATGTAGCTTATAAAGAGATAAGGTATGCTGGTCCGCATATAGTTACTTGCGATAACAAAGATTCGACCAAATCAGGTCGGAAATTCGATATTGTCATAAAAAGGAAACGCATCATTCATGTTTTTTTATATACGATGAAACTCTTACTTTTGATAGTTGATTCCATATTTTTTCATTTTTCTATAAAGCGTATTTCGGCCGATGTCGAGTTGTTTCGCGGCGTTACTGATATTTCCATTTGTTCGTTCCAATGCATTTCTGATAAGTTGGGTTTCTTGTTCTTGAAAGTTTCTTGGTTCTCGATCGGCATTTGCCCCTTCCTCATGTGTAATGGAAGATACAGGACAAAGTGCTACAAGCAAGTCCCTTCTAATCGGGCCATTATCAGCTAGGAATGCAGCCTGACCGAGCACGTTTTGTAATTCGCGGAAATTTCCTGGCCACGAATATTCCAAAATGAATGTTTTAGCTTCGTCAGTTAGTTCGGTATGTTCACTCTTATAAGGTAAATCCGCTAAAATGTATTCTGCTAACAGCAATAAATCTTTACGACTCCTTAGATTTGGAAGTTTTAAAGATAATCCACAAAGACGGAAAAATAGATCTGCACGGAATTCTCCAGCTTCAATTTCTTTTTGTAAGTCTTTGTTGGTGGCGGCAATGACCCTTACATCGATGGGAATGGAAGCATGTCCGCCGACACGCGTCACACATCGTTCCTGAAGCACTCGGAGCAGTGTCGCTTGAGCTTGAAGCGGCATATCCCCGATTTCATCCAAAAACAGGGTTCCGCCATCAGCCGCTTCGAACTTCCCCTTATGCCCGCCGCTTTTTGCGCCAGTAAAGGCACCCTTTTCATACCCAAATAACTCACTTTCCAATAAGTTTTCGGGAATTGCGCTGCAATTGATGGCGATGAATGGCTTATCACTTCTTAAGCTAACCCCATGAATGGATTGAGCGAACAGTTCTTTTCCCGTTCCGCTTTCTCCAGTGATTAGCAGGCTGATATCAAGTGCTGCAGCTCTTTTAGCAATGGATATGGTTTGATTCATTTGCGGATCATTACTTATTATATCAGTAAATTGATAACGATTAGTTGTTAAACCATCAATCAATTTTTGTTTTTTTAACCGCACGATCACGGAGGATTGATGTTCTATATTATTGCCGAGGGTTTGTACCAAGAACTCCTGGTCTTTAATTGAAACCTTCTGTTCTAAAACAAGTGGGTCTGTTCCTGATATTATATTCGATACCGGTTTTCTCAATGTGCCTATAACATGCGACGCCGCTAAATTGAGATCTGTAACTTTCCCCTCTTTATCAAGGGTAATTAACGGATCAGGGTATGAATCATAAATATAATAAAGGTTTTTCTCCTTTTTTTGAGTATGGGACAATAATAGTGCTTGTTTGATGCTATCAGCCACCCTCTGAACTAAACTAATGGAAAAAGGATGATAATTCTGTTGATGACTGCTTAAGTTCAAAACACCAAGCAGCTGCCCATCGGGGTGATAAATGGGCGATGCGGCACAAGTAAGGAAATGGTTATCCTGATGAAAGTGTTGACTGCCATGAATCAATACTGGGTTTTTTTCTACTATGGCAGTTCCTATTGCATTTGTTCCTTTTGATTCCTCTAGCCAATTTGCCCCTTTTCTCAGGGAAACATTATCTGCATGGCGAATGAAAGCTGGATCTCCAACTGTTTCGATGATATATCCTTCAGGAGCAGCAAGTAATAATATGGACTCCAAACCATTAATCGAGCGATAAACTTCTTCTAAAATGGGGGAAGAATGGTACAGGAGTTCTGCATATCGTTCGTGGTATTCGGCCAACTCAAATGCACCAAGCATATCTTCCTTATCCATCCTGCTTGGCTGAAGCCCCTTCGAAATGCACCGCTGCCATGATTCTTGAATAAATGCCGGTATGGTTCCTTTATCCGCGCTAATATTAACAGACATTGAATAATCCTCCCGTATGTATAATCCAGTAAAATGGCCACTGTTTTTTATTCAATTTCATTAATGAAATTATATGCAATTTAATATTTTAGAGTATTTAGGATTTGTTCATTCAATTTAATTATAACAGAAAATTCAGATATTCACCAAAGTGAAGACAGCCATCTGCGAACTACTTCACTTTTTTGTTCCATATTGGAACACCTGCTTGTTCCAATATGGAACAGAACGGCACCTTCCCATATCCCTCTACTATCTTCTTTAACTGGTTTCATTGTTTTTTTGTTATTGGCATAAGTCTTGCATAATTACATGTCGAGAAATTGATTCCTTTTTGATAAGGGGGGAACGAAATCAAGTAATCAAGTTTTTAAAGATATTCAGACATGCTGCAAGTCAGCTAAAGAGAAATGTATCGAAAACATAAGCTTATACCTAATCCTTTACTTAGAGGAACGCCATTGTCTCAACAGATTTTATGATGGAACCTTAAATCCAAATGAAAAGGGGTATTATACATGGAACAAACTATTAAACTAAATCCACGAGTGCAAGAATTCTTGAAGGGCACTAAAAAGCTTTTGATTAATGGGGAATTGGTGGAAGCTGCTTCAGGAAAAACCTTTGAGACTCTTGATCCTTCAAACGGCAAGGTTTTAGCGGTTGTGAGTGAAGCAGGTCCGGAAGATGTCGATAAAGCAGTCAAAGCAGCCCGTAAGGCTTTCGACAACGGTCCTTGGAAAAAAATGAGTGCATCGGAACGCAGTCGCCTCATTTATAAATTAGCGGACCTCATGGAGGAACATAAAGAGGCGTTAGCACAATTGGATACCCTGGATAATGGCAAGCCAATTGGCGAAACGACTAATGCCGATGTCCCCCTTGCAATCGATCACTTCCGTTATTATGCTGGATGGACCACTAAGATAGTAGGACAAACAATACCTGTTGCTGGGAATTACTTCAACTATACCCGTCATGAAGCAGTTGGAGTGGTAGGGCAAATCATCCCTTGGAATTTCCCTCTACTTATGGCCGCATGGAAATTAGGCGCAGCCCTAGCAACCGGATGTACGATCGTTTTAAAACCAGCGGAGCAAACGCCGCTTTCAGCATTATATTTAGGTCAATTGGCGCTTGAAGCAGGTTTTCCTCCTGGCGTTCTTAATGTCATACCTGGATTTGGGGAAACAGCAGGGTCACCGCTTGTAGACCATCCAGATGTCGATAAAATTGCCTTTACCGGTTCAACCTCAGTAGGGAAAATGATCATGCGCCAAGCTTCGGGAACTGTGAAAAAAATCTCGTTGGAATTAGGCGGAAAATCACCTAATATCATTTTACCGGATGCAGATATGAGTAAAGCCATTCCTGGTGCTTTAATGGGCATCATGTTTAATCAAGGACAAGTTTGCTGTGCCGGTTCCCGACTGTACATTCAAAAGAAATCCTATGACAATGTGGTAGCTGACTTAGTGTCACATGCAAAAAACATTAAACAAGGGGCCGGTCTTGATCCATCTACCCAGATAGGGCCTTTGGTTTCCAGTGAACAATTGGAAAGAGTGGGTAGTTATATTGAAAAAGGAAAGTCTGAAGGAGCCGAAGTGGTTACCGGGGGCAATTACGGACAAGGAGAGGGCTATTTTGTAACACCTACAATATTTGCAGGCGTTGAAGATGAAATGACAATCGCTAAAGAAGAAATCTTCGGTCCTGTTGTAGCTGCCATGCCATTTGACGATTTGGATGATGTGATAAACCGTGCAAATAACTCTGAATATGGATTGGCTGCTGGTTTATGGACACAAGATGTAAAAAAAGCCCATTATGTGGCTAATGAATTAAAGGCAGGTACAGTTTGGGTAAACTGTTATAACGCCTTCGATGCAGCTTCACCATTTGGCGGTTATAAACAAAGTGGAATCGGACGGGAAATGGGCAGTTATGCTTTGGATAATTATACGGAAGTCAAAAGTGTATGGATTAACTTAAACTAATAAAAGAATGAACGCTCCATATGATCATTTGTCTCGGGTATCGTGATTGGAATGCATGTTATCGATTCCATAAATATTCGCAAAAAGGAGTACCATAGTGCGGACTTTGGTACTCCCTTTTCTTGTTTTGAAACTTTTATCATTGGGGCATAGAAAAAAAGAGAGACCTTTCATTTTCGAAAGGTCCCTTTGTGTCCATTATCCATTACGTTCGATTTGCATTTTCTCTCTGTTTGCTTTTTCTTTTTCTATATTTTTCTGTCTTGAAGTCCCGGCAACCAGGATTCCAATCACCACTATCGCTTCAAATCCATATTTAATGAAGGGATTTGCAAAATAGTCTTGCATGAAGGGTTCAGCTACAATCATTTTAGCAGCTGTCCAACCTAGTATGCCCGCACCAATTATTATGATGACTGGGAAACGTTCAATCAGTTTCAGGATCAAAGTACTTCCATACATCACTACTGGGATAGATACAAGTAAACCGATCACCACTAAAGTGAAGTTACCATGAGATGCACCTGCAACCGCTAGGACGTTATCCAATCCCATCAAAGCATCCGCAATAATGATAGTTTTTATGGCAGCCCACATAGAGTCTGCAGGCTTCAAATCATGTTCCTCTTCTTCGATAAGGAGCTTATAAGCAATCCATACAAGAAGTAATCCCCCTATTAAATGCAGTCCAGGCACCTCTAAGAGCCAAACAACCAGCAGCGTTGCGATGATCCTTATCACTATTGCCCCGACCGCTCCCCATATTATCACCTTTTTTTGCTGATCTTTTGGAAGCTTTCTTGCAGCCAATCCAATAAGGATCGCATTATCACCGGCTAGAACCAAATCTATCATAATGATCGCTAAAAGTCCTGAAATGAATTCACCTGTTAAAAAATCCAACATATTTTCCTCCTTTATACAAAAATAAAGAGACCTCTGCCATATATGGCAAAGGTCTCGCTAAGCACTAAATGAATTAGGCCAATAAAGCCGGTGGAATTCCACGTAATGACGACTTTATTTCAGGTTATCCCTGACGCTACTCCCCTTCACGGGAATAAAGAATATGTAATTCTTTTGATATCTTCCATTAGGAAACTACCAAGTAATTATATCACTTATCCAGTATACCAAAAATACAAATAAAATAAAGAAAAAAATAAGAGATAGGCAGGATATTCATGAACTTAACTTTGCCCGAATCCTTTCAACGGATAATCTCCATCAATCATTCCTTCTAGATATTGGCATAATTCATTTCCTAGGTTCGGGATACCGCTCAAATCCTTCCCCCATAGATATTGATTACTTAAGGTGGCTTCTATCAATTGTCTAAGCGGGATCCCTCCCCTCTCATAACCAAGCCATTGTTCCTTGAAAAATTCAATAGTCTTTATATCATCTTTAACAACATAGACTTTACCCGCGAAGCTTTTACCAATATAACTCCCCTTTACATCATGAACCTTATAAAATCGGATCAGGCCCGAAAAACCTCGGACGATACAGTCGGGTAGCTTGCCTTTCGCCCTATGATATTCCTCTAACGTAGGCAGGAGACGAACCTTAAACTTCGAAATACTATTCAGCGAAATATCGGCCAGGAGGTGATGTACAAAAGGATTCTTAAATCGCTCAAGAACACTTTCCCCATATAGCATCATCTCATTTTGATCAAAAGGTAATGAAGGAATTATTTCCTTTTCGATGGCATTGCTCAGGAATCGGTTGAAATCAGGATGATCGATTGCCTGTTTTACTTCTTCCAATCCAGATAAAATGCCTAAAGGAGCCATCAAGGTATGTGAACCATTAAGAATCCGTACCTTCCTCATTTGATAAGGCACTAAATCTTTAACCCAACGCACATTTAATCCGGATTGTTGTAAGGGAAGACGCTCATCAATAGAAGGGTCACCTTCAATAGCCCATAAATGATAGGGTTCTGCCGTATTTAGCAGAGTATCCGTATATCCCCATGATGCAAATAGTTTTTCCGCCTCATTAGCTGGGAATCCTGTAACGATACGGTCTACAAGCGAGTTTAAGAATAGATTGTCCCGGTCCACCCACTCCATGAAGGGCTTTGGTAAATCCCAATCCCTGCTATGCTTAAGAACACATTGCTTCAATGAATCACCATTTCTCTCTAAAAGCTCACATGGAAGCATGGTGAGTCCTTTTTCCGCATCTCCGTTGAAATGCAGATAACGATGATATAAAAAAGCAGTCAGTTTTCCTGGAAAAGATTCAATCGGGATTCCTTCTTCCAAAGGAATCGGCTGGTATTTGAGTCCTGCTTCAGTCGTGTTAGAAACTACAAATTCCAATGCAGGGTTTTCTGATAACGCTAAAAATTCCACCCAATCTTCATATGGATCAATTACCTTCGAAAAAACGGAAATGATCTCTGTATGTTCCATTTTCTCCCCTTGGTGAAAACCACGTAACATTAATGTATACAGGCCATCTTGCCGCTTCACTTCCTCTATTTTCCCTTTTCCGGCGCGGCGAGGCTGGGTAACTGCAATACTTCCCATGAAATGACCTTGTTTATTACATTCATGAATCATCCAATCAAAGAAGCCTCGAAGAAAATTCCCCTCCCCAATCTGCAATACTTTTATGGGAAAATCCATCATATGTGAATATTGGACAGCTTTTGTATCTTTACTCAGACCCTTCAGTTGGCTTTTATTAAAGTTCATGACCAAAGAACTCCTTTCTAACAGAAATATCCAATTCGGAGTGCGATTTAAGAGGTTGCCCTTATGACAGCATACATAATGCTTAAATTTCGACGATAGCCTTGATCACTTTAGCTTCAGGAGTTAACCACCCTTCAAACTGATTGATCATTTCATCCAAATGTGTGCGGTGTGTAATATACTGTCCCATATCCAGCTTGTCATTCTTCAGCGTATTCACGACATAATCAAAGTCATCCCTTGTTGCATTACGGCTTCCCATTAATGTAAGCTCTTTACTGTGGAATTCAGGATCATTAAAGGAAATATCCGCTTTAACTAACCCAACATAAATCAACCTTCCGCCGTGAGCAGGAAATTTAAATGAATCCATCATTGACTTAGCATTGCCTGTCGCATCAAATACCACGCTTGGCATATCTCCATTTGTCAATTGGGCTAATTCCTCCATTGGATTCTCCAAAACGTTCAACGTATAATCGACATTTGCCCATTTGCCAGCAAACGCAAGGCGTTCATCATTTACATCCATTGCGATTACCTTCGCACCCTGTTCTTTAGCGAATGCCATGACTCCCAAGCCAATTGGACCAGCACCAATTACCAGTGCAAATTCCCCTTTTTGAATAGCAGCGCGCCTAACTGCGTGAGCCCCTATACTTAAAGGCTCTATCATTGCGGATTGGTCAAGTGTAAGACCCTCTGTTCTCACCAAATGATTATAAGGAACCGTCATCCACTCACTCATGCCGCCTTCAGCATGTACACCCAAAACTTTCATATCCGTACAGCAGTTCGTTTTTCCACTTCTGCAAGCCAGGCATTTTCCACATTCCATATAGGGGATGATCGATACTTGATCTCCGACATTCAGCCCTGATTCATTCTCCGATATGGATTCAATATAACCGGATAATTCATGTCCAAGTATTCGAGGGTAGCTAAAAAAGGGTTGATTACCACCATAGGCATGAATATCCGTACCGCAAATTCCTATTCGCCGCACACGAACCAAAGCTTCGCCTGAATTTGGAACCGGTTTTTCCGTCTCGATCATCTTAAATTCAAAAGGTTGTTCACAAACAATACTTTTCACTGAATAACACTCCTTTTTAGTATCTTAATAGATATTTACACCTGTTAGAGAATGACGCCTTCTTTAAAGATGCTTATCTCCCGATAACCGAATTTTTCATTATTCGTTTTCTTTTTACCTGATGAAAGTTCAAGAATGTATTGGAATAAATCGTCCTTTAATTCCTCGATCTTTTGACCTTCAATCAGTTGCCCTGCATTATAATCAATCCAGTGTTTTTTACGATCGGCTAAATCTGAATTCGTTGCTATTTTCACGGTTGGCACCGGTCCGCCAAATGGTGTTCCCCTTCCCGTAGTGAACAGAACGATATGTGCACCTGCTGCTGCCAAAGCCGTCACCGAAATCAGGTCATTTCCAGGAGAATTGATTAAATTCAAACCATGCTTCACTACCCTTTCACCATATGGGCTAACATCCACTACAGTGGCATGGCCGCCTTTTTGCGTGCACCCAAGAGATTTTTCCTCCAGCGTACTTATGCCGCCTTCCTTGTTTCCAGGTGAAGGGTTTTCATAAATTTCCTGATCATGGCGAATGAAATACTGTTTGAAATCATTAATAAGGCCAACGATTTTATTAAAGGTTTCTTCATCTCTTGCCCTGTTCATCAATATCGTTTCCGCTCCAAACATCTCAGGAACCTCTGTCAATATCGTGGTCCCGCCATTTTCTACAATAAGGTCGGAAACCGCACCAACCAATGGATTAGCTGTAATGCCTGAAAAACCATCGGAACCCCCGCATTTTAAGCCTATTTTCAGCTTTGAAACCGGTACGGGCTTGCGTACGAATCCTTCGGCATATTCCACTAATTCTCCCATTAAACGTAAGCCGCTCTCCAATTCATCTTGAACCTCCTGGGCTTTTAAAAATTTAATGTGATTTGGAGGAAATTCGCCTATGACCTCTTTAAATGCTTCGATTTGATTGTTCTCACATCCTAACCCTACAACTAAAACCCCTGCCGCATTTGGATGTTGAGCCAAGGCAGCTAAAAGTTTCTGTGTATGTGTCAAATCATCACCCAATTGAGAACAGCCGTATGGGTGGGAAAAGTGTTGAATCCCATCGATTTGTCGATCTTTAAACTGCTCATTTCCCATTTTAGCGAGAATTTCACATGTTTTATTGATGCAACCAACCGTGTTGATGATCCAGATTTCATTTCGGATACCCACTTCACCATTTTCACGGATATATCCTTGGAAGGTATGATCTTGACTTGACTCTTTTGTATTTTGACTGCTAGGTTGATAGGAATAATCCAATATACCATGCAAACCGGATGCTAGATTATGGGTGTGAACCCAATCGCCAATCGAGATATCTTCTTTAGCTTTTCCGATCGAGTAGCCGAATTTGATTACGTCCTCCCCTCGTTTTATCGGTTTCACTAACATTTTATGCCCTTTAGGAATGTCATCACTTGCCTTTATATGGATCATGCCCCTGTCTTCCGTTTGAATCTGGAGGCTCTGTCCTTTATGAATCCCCTCCAAGGAAATAACAACATCATCATTTGAATGCAATTGAACAAATTTATTCATTTTGTCCCCTCCTTATCATGAGTGAAGACGTTCAAAACCAAACGTCAATCCATTCCGAAAGCCCTTTCATTTTTCGCTTGAACTTTTTTAATTTTTAAATCTATTTTAATTTTAACATCAATTTTTGAAATATAAATTGCATATTTTGCTATAAATATACTCATTCTTGTTGTATTATACTTTCAGGAGATGAACGAAATGAAAAAAATTCATAATGCATTAAATCATGATTTACTCTTCCCATTTTCTTTTGTCTATCAGGATACGAAAAGTCCCCAGAATGAATTGTCCGATCATATGCATGACTATTATGAAATTGTTTATGTTTATAACGGTAAGGGGACCTTTTTTATCGGTGATGTGTTTTATGATATGCAGCAAGGGGATGTATTCCTGATCCCTAATAATACAATTCATAGGGCTTTACCCAATAAGGACGACCCTGTTACCTCCACCATTATCTTTTTCAGTCCCACATTGATATATAAAGATATGGTTGATGATTCTTTTTCATATTTACATTTGTTTGACCTGACAAAAAAGAGTAAGAATTATAAAATATCATTGCCGAAAAATAAACAAGTAAAGATGGAGGAACAGCTACAACTCATCCTGCAAGAAACCACTAGCCAATCAATGGGCTCGAGGCATGCTTGTTTGCTGACCGTTCATCAAATCATACTTGATTTATACCGTACCCGGATAAATGGCAAAGAAGATATACCAGAGGGCAATAGCTATAGTTCAGAATGGATCAAAGATATTTTAATTTATATTAATGAACATATCGATGAAGCATTGACTTTGACGACACTTGCACAAAAAGCTTTGGTCAGTCCCGCTCATTTCAGCAGAGTTTTTAAGGACACGACCGGAATTGGCTTAATAGTATATTTAAATACGAAAAGAATCATCAAGGCAAAGGAACTTTTGCTGGAAACGAATCACACCATTGCCCATATTGCTGAGATGTGTGGTTTTGAAAGCATGCCCCAATTTTTTCGCACCTTTAAAAAATACAATAAAAAAACACCTGCAACATTTCGAAAAGAAAATCGGATGCGCTAAGCATGCCTAGTAAACATGAAAAATATTAATTCATGAAAAATGGAAGTGTCTTCCCTTGATATTTCCTTTGGGAGACACTTCCATTCTAACAATCTATTACGCAGGCTTTACTATCGGTCTTACAAAACGGATGACTGCAAGCGATGCAACGATGGCCAATCCTCCTGCAAGCAAGAATGCAACTGTGTATGTGCCTGAGGTATCGACAATATATCCTGTTAACGTCGGTCCGATGATACCTGCTGTATTTGCCAAGAAATGCATAAAACCTCCAACAGATCCAACATTACCAGGGTCGACAACATCGTTGACGATTGCCCAGTAAATGGCACCAGTCAAATATAGGAAGAAGACGGAAAGTGCGACAAGCGTTACCGCACTGACCGTTGTGGATACCAGTCCGGCAAATCCGATACATACCGCCGATAAGAATAAACATGTTACAAGCACGAGCTTACGTGAGAATAAAACACCTTTTTGAGCGAATTTTTTAGAGAAGAAATCCGACACGAATCCACCCAAAGCAAGTCCGATGAATCCAAAAATCCATGGAATCACAGTAATGATGCTCATATTTTCTACACTTAGGCCGCGTGCATCCACCAAATAGCTTGGGAACCAAGTTAAGAAAAAGAAGAGAATATAGTTGTAAGAAAAAAAGGCTAGAGCTGTAAATAAAACAGTTTTTTGTTTTAAATAAAAGGTGAATTTCAACTTTCCTTCCGATGTTGCGGCTACATAAGATTTACCAGTATGTTTCTGTTCTTTTGACTCTTCTGGTTTTTCTTTAACGAACTTCCACCAGCAAATCGCCCATATAAGGCCAATCACCATTATGGCAATGAAAGAAACTCTCCATCCATATGAGATGGCAATAAATCCAACAATCGGACCTGCTATGGCGCCACCAAGCGGCGTCCCACTATTCGTCAAACCAACGACAGATGCCCGTTGATTCGCTGGGAACCAGTTATTCACCATCTTATTGATGGTTGCAGAAAGAGGGCCTTCGCCCATTCCAAACAAGATGCGGATGACTATCATACTGGCAAAACCGACAGCAAGTACAAGTGCACCACTGAATAAAGACCAAACGATCATCGCCACGAAAAGCGTAAGCTTTGCACCCCATTTATCGGACGCCATTCCTCCAAGGAAATTAAATATGGCATAACCAACTGAAAAGCTACTAAAAATAATCCCCATCTGTGTTGCTGTTAAGGATAAATCATCTTGGATGAACGGAGCTGCAATGGACAGTGCAGATCGGTCCAGATAATTTATTACACCTGCCAAGAACAAGAAAACGATAACCATTCCTCTACCATTTGAAAACATAAAATACCCCCCTATACGTTTCAATAAATGCAGCAGCATTTTTGGAAACGTTTCCATTTAATAACCAAGAGTAAAGCCTATATGACCTTTAACTAAATCGGTTTAGAATTCCCGTAAAAAAGCGCTTTCTTTTTCACAGGAATTCTTACATCGGGTTCTAGCAAGAATTCCTTGAAAGCAAAGTCGGTTTCAAGCGATGCACGCTTGTATCCTCTATTCCTGTTTTATTGATTTGACTAAGCAGTAACTCTGCTGCCAAGTTGGCCATTTCAATGGCTGGCTGATTAACCGTTGTGATGGTCGGTGTATAGAAACTGGCATAGGGCACATCATCGATCCCTATGACCGCTATGTCATCAGGTATATTGATTTCGTGCTGTTTCATATAACGCAACACTTCATTAAGTACGATATCATTTCCTGCCAAAATGGCTTGAGGCGGCTTTTCCAATTCGAAAAATTCTGAAAGTGCAACCGGAATTTCATCTGCGTTCACTGTTTTAATATATTCAGAATTAAATGGTATCCCATGTGTCGCAAGTGAATCCTTGTACCCTTGGATCCGTTCGATACGAGGACTAATATCGCGTATTATTGAGGTGGTTATGATTGCAATGGTTTCATAACCCTTTTCAATAAACCTGTCGATCGCTAACTTGGAAGCAAGGTGATTATCGAGCATGACTGTTGCAATATCCAATTCTTCGATCGTCCTATCCATGAAAACAATCGGGAAATGATCACTCTTCATACGTTGATATAAATCAAGATTGTCCCCTGTGGGGAATATGATGATCCCATCAACTTGTTTAGCTCTTAGCATTTCAATATAATTCTTTTCCTTCTCAGGATTGTCATCTGCATTGCATACGATAATATGGAACCCTTGTTCATAAAAGTAGTTTTCTATAGCTCTAATAACCTGAGTTGAAAACGTGTGAAGAATATTGGCAACCACCACCCCAACGGTAAAAGTGGATTTTTGTTTTAAACTGCGTGCTAATATATTAGGCTGATAGTTTAACTCTTCTATTGTTTCTTCAATCTTTTTCCTGGTTTTTTCACTCATATATTCGTAACGTTTGTTCAGGTATTGGGAAACTGTGCTTTTTGATACTTTCGCGTGATTGGCGACATCAGTAATTGTAATAGTTTTCAATTCATTCATTCCTGTCGTGTGGTTTCAATTCTCTATTACCAAAATGGCTTAGATATATAAGGAATATTCTATTATAATAAGGAAAGCTTTACAATCAACTTCTGATGCAGTAAAAAAGTCAATTTCCCATACCGTGGAACTAATTTAATCACGGTCACTTGTTTGCCTTTTTATTGGACCCGAATTCAGACACCTGAGTATGCCATGAAGCCCCCATCGACTGGTACCGTAATTCCTGTGACAAAGCCCGAATAGGATTCATCAACTAGCCAAAGCAAGGTACCAAGTAAATCTTCAGGCTGCCCAAAGCGCTTCATGGGTGTTGAAGTAATTATTTTATTAGATCTTGCCGTCAGGCTGCCATCTTCATTAAGCAGAAGATTCCGATTTTGCTTCGTCAAAAAGAATCCTGGAGCAATGGCATTCACCCGTAAACCTTCTTCGGCAAAATGAACAGCCATCCACATGGTAAAATTATTTATCGAAGCTTTGGCAGCACTATATGCTGGTACTTTAGTCATTGGAGCGTAGGCGCTCATGGAAGATACATTTACGATAACAGGTGCTTCCACTTGCAATAACTCTTTCCCAAAAACCTGACTGGCCAAAAATGTACCGGTGAAATTACTGGCAAAAACCTGGGAGAAACCATTTTCATCCAAATCAAAAAAGGATTTTCCTTCTGCTTCTTCCCCATATTTCTCTGGAGCTGTAATGGCATCAGGGTGATTGCCTCCCGCACCATTTATTAATAGATCCACTCTTCCGAACGATTCTATTATTTTCCCTTTTGCATTTTCCAATGAGGTTCTATCCAAAACGTCTGCCGCGATGGAAATCGCAGTCCCCCCAGTTTGTTCAATGAGTTCGACCACTTCTTGCCCTTTTTCCGCCGTTCTGTTCAATATAGCTATCTTGACACCATGACGGGCCAATTCCACCGCCATTTTGGAACATAAAACACCGCTGCCTCCAGTGATCACTGCCACCCTGTTCGATAAGTTTTCATGAATGGGAATCATGATTTTTCACCTAATTTAGTAGCTTCATATGCATCCCATAATCCGAGCAAATACATGATTCCCAATGCTCGGTCATATAAACCGTAACCTGGGCGGCAAACTTCACCCCATATATGGCGGCCATGATCCGGTCTGACATAACCAGTATAATTTTGCTTATTCAATTCTTCCACGACGCCCTGTATATTGATCGATCCATCCTGGGTATGATGGGATGTTTCCACAAAGTCACCGTTTTCATAAATCTTCACATTGCGTATATGGGAGAAAGGCGAACGGTTTGCATACTTTTTAGCCACCTGAACCATATCATTTTCAGGGTTTGCCCCCATCGATCCTGTACACAAGGTAAATGCATTCGATGGTGAATCCGAAATCGAAATCAATTTTTCATAGCTCGACTCTCCGGTGATGATTCTTGGCAAGCCAAAAATGGACCATGGTGGATCATCCGGGTGTATTGCCATTTTTATACCGCAAGCCTCGGCAACAGGTAATATTTCTTTTAGGAATATTTCAAGATTTGCCCATAGCTGCTCTTCGTCCACAGTTTTGTAAGCTTCGAATAATTCAGAGATTCTATCCATCTTTTCTGGTTCCCAACCTGGTAAAGTTAAATCTGAAGCTTCCGTTACTGTACGAATTAAATCTTGCGGCTCTAACGTATCCACTTTCGCTTTTTCATAAAACAGGGCAGTTGAGCCATCTTCCAAAGGATGGAACATTTCCGTCCGAGTCCAATCAAAGATCGGCATGAAGTTATAACAAATGACTTTCACTCCAGCTTCCGAAAGATTCCGGATCGTCTCTTTGTATTTCTCTATATATATCATGCGGTCTTCATTACCCAATTTAATCGATTCATGGACATTTACACTTTCTACGACATCCGTGTGAAAACCAAATGATTGGATATACTCAATTTCTTCTTGAATTTCTTCCTTTTCCCATACCTCACCAACAGGTTTTTGGTGAAGTGCCCAGACAATCCCTTTCACTCCAGGAATCTGTTTAATGTGCTCCAATGTAACGGTATCATTGTCTTTCCCGTACCATCTAAATGTAATGTTCATCATGCACCTCCATTATTCCGCAATTTTTTGCATGTATTTTCGGCTTAATTCCACTGCGGCTTCATAGCCGCCATTTTGATAGGCTTTGTTCAAGTCACTGCCGATCCCGATTGCTACCGCGCCTGCATTCAGCCAGTCCTTCATGTTATCCAAATTAATTCCGCCGGTTGGCATGATCCTTACATTGGGCAGTGGACCATTAACGGACTTAATGAAAGAAGGTTCAAAATGGTTTGCCGGAAATAACTTCAAAACATCACAACCTGCTTCCAATGATGTAGCCATTTCTCTAATGGTCATGCATCCAGGCATATAGGGAATGCCGTATCGATTACAAAGTTCTGCTACGCCATTGACAAAATAGGGGCTGACGATAAAATTGGCGCCAGCTAAAATCGCATGCCGAGCCGTTTCAGAATCAAGTACAGAGCCTGCTCCTAATAGTGCATCCGTATTTTTCATTTCTTTGAAAGCTTCTTCAATTCCCGGTGTTGTATAAGTCAATTCGATTGCCTGAATACCGCCTTCCACAGCTGCTTTAGAAAGTTGTGCCGCCTCCTTTGCATCCTGTCCCCGGATAACAGCTACAACTTTCGTTTCCGTTATTCGATGTATGATTGAATGTTTATCCATAACTCCTACCCCCTTTAATTAAAAACGATGATCGCTTTTCGAACTTGTTCGGGATGATTTTCAACAAAATTAAATGCTTCCTGGATATCATCGAGCGAAAATGTATGGGTAACTAAACCTTCATGTCTGAGTTTTCCTTCATTTAAAAGTTTTACCACTTTCGGGAACTGATCGGTTTGCAATCTGGACCCTTTCACCGATACTTCCTTTTTTGTGATTGGTAGCTGGGAAACCGATGAAGGACGTTCATCAAAACCGAGTACGACAATCCGCCCCGCCGTTGACACGACATCGAAGGACAATTCGAATGTCATCGGCAAGCATACTGCATCAATGACGACGTTCGCCCCTTCGCCATTCGTCCATTCTTCCACTCGTTTTTGAACATCTTCTTTTCCAGCATGGACGGTGATATCGGCGCCGCTTTCTTTAGCGAATTCCAAACGCTCATCACTTAAATCCGTGATCATCACTGATGCTCCTTGAAGCTTTGCCATCTTTAATATGCAAATTCCAATAGGCCCGGCCCCCTGGATAAGCACTGTTTCCCCTTCCTCCACTTCGCCTCTCCAAACGGCCTGTGCGCCGATTGTGTATGGCTCAGCCAATACTATTTCTTCCCAAGCTAAAGCGGGATCCACAACATGTAATTGTTTCTCCGGAAGGACGAACCATTCCCTCATCCCACCATCTTCATGCACCCCAAAAACGGAAAGTTTTTCACAAACATTTTGGCGGCCTTTACGGCAGGCGTAACACTCCCCGCAATAACTGATGGGCTCAATAACTACGTGGTCCCCCACTTTTATGCCAGTGACACCTTGACCTATCTCCACAACTTCTCCCGCTACTTCATGCCCAACGACTCGCGGCAGTGTAGCAAGAGGATTCGTACCATGATAAATATGCATATCCGATCCACAAATCCCGACTCTTTTTACTTTCACAAGGACATCCGTCGAGTTTGAAATCCGAGGTTTTTCCACTTCTTGAATGATAAGTTCATGAGCTTTCCGTACTTGAACCGCTTTCATTTCCCCACCTACTTTGTAAGAAATTCATAAACACTTGATGCTATCGTAATACCTTGTTTCAGGTTTTTTTCTTCATTGATTTGTTCAATCTCACCCGGTACATATACGCGATCGAACCCTGGAGCAGGTTCAACCTGTTGCAGCTCTTCGATCATTTGATCCATTTGCTCTAAAAATATCTCAGTATCCGTAAAGAACGAAGGATTAATCACACAAAAATAATGTCCCAGCTTCCGTTTCTTATCAAGGTCGTCATACATTTTCCCAATGTGAGGGCCAAATGCCGCACCGGCCAATAATCCAGAAAACACATCCACAATTACGGATAGGCCATAGCCTTTAGGGCCTCCGAAAGTGGAAAGGGAAACGACTTTCTTCGGGTCTGTCACATTAGCTCCATTTTCATCCACTCCCCATCCTTCAGGGATTTCCTTTCCTTCTTCGCGTGCCTGGAGGATTTTCCCCAGCGCAACATTGGATGTTGCCATATCAAGAATAAAGGGTTTCTTCGTTTTGGCAGGAACTCCGTAAGCGATTGGGTTGGTACCAAGAAATGATGTTTTTCCTCCGAATGGGACCACAATTTTATCGGTATGTGACATCGCGATGCCAATCAACTTTGCATCAGCGGCTTTTTGAACGAAATAGCTTAGTGCCCCGCAATGGCTGCTATTAAAAACTGTCACCATTCCCACGCCATTATCTCTAGCCATTTCGATTGCATGGTCCATGGCCACGTCGCTAATCACATGCCCAAACCCATCATCTCCATCAACTACACCGGTAACTGGCCCTGTCTTTTGGAAGGAAATCTGGGCATCGGGATTTATGCCTCCTGCCTGTAAACGGTTCACATAATGCTCTGTTCGCAAAACACCATGGGAATTGACGTTTCTGAGATCGGCATGAACCAATACTTCCGCGATTTTCCCGGCATTTTCTTCATTTAAACCCACTTTGGCCAGCTGTTGAATGACTAATCGTTTTGCTTCCTCGGCTTGTATCGTTACTGTTGCCATTTTCTCCCCTCATTTCTTTCAGTCATCTATCTTTCTATAACAGCCTCATTCTGTATGAAAGGCATTACTTCATCCAAATACGGTAACCCTTCATTGTCCCCTGCAACAGTGGTGACAAGAGCTCCTACACCATTTGCGAATGTCAATCTTTCATCAATAGATAAACCATGAAGATATCCGTAAATATAACCGGCATCATAACCATCTCCCGCACCAACAGTATCAACAGGTATAACCGGGAATGCTTCTTTTTCATGCCATTCACTTTCGGTATATAGTTTTGAACCATGTTTCCCGTCCTTAATGACAAGCTGATCAATGTCATTCACCTTTGCGAATTCCGCCAAAGATTCTTTAGAGTCCGTTCCGATGATCAATCTTATTTCATCCAAACCTGTAAGCAAAATATCAACATATGGAAAAATATCATAATAAACTGATCTTGCTTCCTCGATGGACCATAGCTTTAAGCGGATATTCGGATCAAAAGAAACAGGTATATTTTTTTGTTTTGCAATATCCATGACCCTCTTTGCAATATCCACATTTTTGGGATCTATAGCCAAAAACACTCCAGTTAGGTGGACTATATCAATCTCTTCAAACATCTTCTCTGTTATATCTCCCGGGTTTAAAGTTAAAATGGGAGATTGATAGCGGTAATAAAATGTCTTTCCGGAACCATCTTCCCGGATTTCTTTAAAGTTAAGAGATGTTGGATATCCATTTACATAGGCAACATCACTCATGTCCACGCCTTCCCCGCGAGCGAAATTATATATAACTTTACCGAACTCATCCTTGCCTAAGCGGCTTATCCACTTTGCCCGCATGCCAAGCCTTGCACAGCCAATCGCAAAATTCAGTTCAGCGCCTCCTACTTTTCGCTCAAAACGGTTAACGAATCTTAAAGGTCCTGTCTCTTCCGGATTTAGCGTAATCATGGCGTCGCCAAGCGTTAAAACACCATATTTTGATGACAATACAGTACCTCCTTCTTTCGAACAATCACAAATAAAAACAAAAAACATTTGATCATATCATTTTCATTACTAAATCGATTTAGTTAAATACTAAACCGGTTTGGTAAATCATAAGGAAATTGTAAATGAAAACCCTACCAAAAACAATAGAAAAGTTTGATAATTTATAATTTTATTTTTATTTGGTATATTTCATATTATTTTCCACCCAAATTTATGGTGAAAAACCACATTACGGTAAAATGGAAGGACTTATTTCTTCCCTCTTTTTTAATGATTAAGAGTTTCTGATTTTTCATCCAAGAGCTTTCTATCAAATTTACTCTTTGCTATTAATTTGGAGAAAGTTGTATAATATATCAATTGTTAAATAAGTTTGAAAGGTTGTTTGGAATGAGTCTTTTGAAAATATACATCTTACTTACCGGAATAATGATTACATGGGGGTTAAATGTCTCGGTTATTAAAATTTTAGTTGCGAATACACAGCCCGTAACAATAACCTCTTTGAGAATTTTTACTGCTTCTCTTATAGTCATTCTTTTCCTTTTCTTTTTTGGACTAATACGCCTTCCTAAAAAGAGTGAACTTTTTTACGTTTTTGGAGGAGCACTTTTGAGTGTCGTTTTTCATCATTATTTTTTAGCTGAGGGATTGACGAAGACTTCTGCATCGAATGCTGGACTGATTTTGGGCATGGGGCCAATTTTGACTGTCATCTTGACCATGATATTCTTTCGTAAAAAGCCCACTTTAATCAGGCTTTTTGGCTTTATATGCGGTGCCATGGGTGTGAGTTTTACCGTTATGGCAGGAAGTGGAGGACTTCATTCTATTAATCTGGGGGATGTGGATATTTTACTTTCCATACTTTCACAGGCATTAAGTTTCATACTTATCAATAAAGCCTCAAAAACAATGGATCCACGATTACTAACCGGCTACATGATGCTGATCGGGTCTTTTATTCTTTTTGCCATCAGCTTATGGAAGGAACCAGAGGGCTTATCTTCACTGTCAACTGCACCACCCTCCATCTGGGGAGCTTTCATTTTCTCCGCCATTTTTGCTACTGCCCTCGGGCACATGAGCTATAATTATGCCATTGGGAAGGTAGGCGCAGCCGAATCATCCATTTTTCTTAACTTAAACACCTTATTCTCTTTGTTAGGGGCAGCATTTTTCCTTAATGAAGCCATTGTGCCTGCACATTTCATTGGACTTATCTTCATTGTTTCGGGGGTATTGCTTGGCTCCGGTGCAATTGAAATATGGATTCTTCAAAGGAAAAATAAACGTATATCTGCCTAGCGGCAACGGCAGCCCCTAGATTCAGTAACTTTCTTCGTACCAGAATAAGAGACCCTATGACACTACCATCCCAATGGCATAGCAGTGTCATAGGGTCTTATTATATGTTGTCCACCCTCTCCTCCATCTACAGATGATTATAAGCCCTTGAAACATACTTGCAGAATAATAATTGGAGATTCATATCCGTTACAATATACCCCTAAATTCACATGGACATGTCCATTGAAGTGTGCCCATTATGACAAGCTTTTTTATCAGCTATGGCCCTTTTCTTTCTGAGAAACCTCCTTGAAGACTTATTGTTTGTTGAATTAATAAATATAAAAGAGACTGTCTACGGAGATTACAGACAGCCTGAGATTCCAGTCATGCTTAAAAATAAATCAATTAGCCCAGATTGCAAACAAGCCTTCTGTTACACCCAATTTGTATATATAATAAAGTCCGAATGCAAAACTTAAAGCTCCCGCCATTTTGATGAAGATTCGGTTCAAAACGATGTCCTTTCCATTCAAAGCAAACGGTATGCCTAGTAAAGTTGTAAAGCACAGCATGCCAATAATCGTCCCTGCGCCAAATATAATGATATAGATGGATCCTTCACCTATACCGGTTACGGTCGACATCGTTAGAATGACCATTGCAGCACTGCCCGCGAGACCATGGACGAACCCAATTAAAGCGGACACCAAAAAAGGACGAAATCTATCTTTGTCGTTCGTGATATCAGGGCGAGCTTTAAATAAACTTTTCGCCCCTAGCATAACAAGCATGATACCAACACCGAATTCCAGCGACATGCTTAACGACTCTGGAATTTCCCCTTTCATCCAAATGAATAGCATACCTATAAGAAACAGCGTACATGTATGCCCTATTCCCCAATACACCCCCGTTAGAGTGGACCGTGATAATTTTTTCGTTTTTCCTGCCGTGGTTGCTACTGCAATAACATGATCCGGCTCTAACGAATGCTTTATCCCCAATAGGAATCCTAATGTAAGAATCGACACCAAGCTCATTTCTCTACCACCTCCCCGAGACACTTCCATACTTCTTCATACACCCTTTTAAGAGGAATATTGTTCTGAACGGCAATTTTACGGCAATCTTCATATTCAGGTGCCTGCTGTATGGGTTGGCCCTCATGGTACCCTTTCTTTATCGTCACTTGCCCCCATTGTGTGTCTACATGTAAAAAAGATCGTTCGAGCCTGTGCACGGTAAGAGGATAGTAGCGTATACCGAGAGTCGTTGTTTCAGCAAATAATATCTTCTTGATTTTCGAAATCTCCTGCTGTGAACAGAGAAGTTGCAATAACACCCCCGGTCGATTTTTTTTCATGAAGATTGGAGTATAAAATACATCATTTGCTCCTGATTCAAACAACAAATCCATTACATGACCAAGCCATTCACCGGAAATATCATCTAGATTCACTTCCATTTTTACCATTTGTCCATCAAGATGCTCATGATCAGGTGGGCGCTTCATTGGATGTCCCCTATAATAATGCGAAGGACGTTCGGATGATTTTCAAATGTTTTTGTCCCCGCACCATAGCCAATCGATTCGACAGTCATGGCTGGAAGCGTGCCAAATTTTCCAGCTAAAACCGCAGCGATGGCAGCACCGGTCGGTGTTGCTAATTCAGAACGAATAACGTTTGAGGCAATCGGTACCCCCTTTAATATTTCAAGTGTGGCAGGTGCAGGAACCGGGTATACACCGTGATCAATATGTATATGTCCAGATCCCGTTGGAATGGCTGATGACTGAACTGATTCAATACCTAGCTGATCGATTAAAATTGCAGCCCCGATTATATCTATTATTGAATCTACAGCTCCTACCTCATGAAAGTGAACTTTATCAAGCGGAAGCCCGTGTATGTGCCCTTCCGCTTCACCAATCTTCTTAAATATGGCGAGAGACATGTTTGTTACCGATTCATTAAGGTTTGCCTCATTGATAGCTTCTACAATTTGTTTGTAGGTGCGGCTACCATGATGATTGTGAGGTGCATGGCTATGGTTGGGTTCGGTTTCATGACTATGGCTGTGTTCATGTCCATGACTGTGGCTGTGTTCATGTCCATGACTGTGGCTGTGTTCATGTGGTTGCTCTGATTTACTGGTAAGAATAACATCAAATTTAGTACTCGTAATGCCATTTTTGACGACTTTCCCCCATGACAGACTATATTCTTCATCTATATTCAGCTTTTTTAACTCTTCTTCCATTTGTAAAGGGTCTGCACCTGCATCAATCAATGCACCAATAACCATATCTCCGCTTATGCCGGAAAAGCAGTCAAAATATAATGTCCTCATCATCATTGATCTCCTTTTTATGTACAAGTTTGTATATAATCGCTGCATTGTAGGCTGCACCAAATCCATTATCGATGTTCACCACACTTACACCCGATGCGCATGAATTAAGCATTGATAAAAGTGCCGATAAACCGTTAAGATTGGCACCGTAACCGATACTTGTCGGAACAGCAATAATTGGATTCGTGACAAGGCCTCCTAACACACTTGGGAGTGCCCCTTCCATCCCCGCTACACAAACTGATACGGTAGCCTCTCGTATCTCGTCTATATTATCAAGGAGGCGGTGCAGCCCAGCAACACCAACATCGTATATACGCCTGACTGGAACACCTAGTGTTTCGGCCGTCACGGCAGCTTCTTCAGCAACGGACAAATCTGATGTACCGGCGCACACAATTGCAATATATGAACCAACGGATTTGGGTTTTTCTTTAACCCAAGCAAGTGTCCGTGCCATATCGTTATACTCAAATTCACTGCATTCTTTTTGTACAAATACTGCTTTTTCCCGAGAAATTCGAGTCACAAGCACAGAATCATTCCTTGCCCGCAGTGATTGTACAATCGTTAAAATTTGCTCAGCTGTTTTACCTTCTCCAAACACAATTTCGGGAAAGCCTTGTCTCCTTTTACGATGATGATCAATTTTTACAAACCCTAAATTTTCATATGATGCAAGTTTTTCCTTTGCTTCAGCTACTGTCAATGAACCATTTTGAACCTGCTCTAAAATATCATCAATCATAACTTTTCTTCCTTTTTAAGTGCTATATTCATACTTCCACTTGTATAGCCCGTGAGATCCATTGATACATACTTATAACCAAATTGCTTCAGTCGTTTCGTGATCGCCACATGGTATTGGAGCACTCGCGGCATATCAACGGGTTCAACTTCAATTCGGGCAGTATCCTCATGCGTCCTGACTCTTACCTGATGAATATCCAATGATTTTAAGTAAGCTTCTGATTTATCCACTTTCGTCAATTTTTCCTTCGTAATGATATCGCCATATGCAATGCGTGAAGATAGGCAAGCGAATGATGGTTTATCCCAGGTTGGCAAACCTGCTTGCTTGGACAATACTCTTATTTCTTCTTTGAATAAGCCGGCTTCTAGAAGAGGTCCCCTGATTCCTTTTTCTTTAGCTGCTTTCATGCCTGGACGAAATTCGTTAGCATCATCAGCGATGACTCCATAAATTATATTATTAAATTCATATTCTTCAAGAATAGGAAGCAGGTGGTCAAATAAACTACTTTTACAAAAGTAACAGCGATTCTGATTATTTTCTGAATATCCAGGAATGGCCAACTCCGAAGTCTGAATGACTCGATGGTTGGCACCAATCCATTTTGATAGCATAATGGCTTCTTTCAACTCACTCGACGGATAGGTTTCCGAATCTGCTGTAATGGCTAACACATTATCATAACCCAAAGTATCAATAGCAACATTTAGCAAAAAAGTGCTGTCCACCCCTCCTGAAAAAGCGACCACCACCGACTCCATTTTTTGGAGAATCCCCTGCAGATTTCTATACTTTTCTTGTAACATAGCACTTTTCCCCTTTCTGGTTTGTCTGAATTTATCTACTGTCCACCAGCAATAAAACCCTTGATGGACTACTAAAAGATTGAAAGAGATACATCAAATTGGTTAGAAGGAGGAAATAAACACATTCATACTTTCATTCCCACCGCCTATTGGACTGAAATTCATATAAGCGACGGATTGCTTTAGCTTTTTTGTACGATAGCTGAAAATTTTTTTGCCGTTTCTGTCAGCCTGGTATAATCTTCACCCGTAATCAATTTCGTAGGATTGATCAATGAACCACCAAGTCCCGCCGCGATGGCCCCTGCCTTAAAAAAAGATGCAAGGTTGTCAAGGTTGACACCGCCAGTTGGCATAAGGGGAATGTGAGGAAGCGGTCCTTTAAGATTTTTAAAGTAGCTAACACCCAGTGCATCTGCCGGGAAAACTTTGATAATGTCAGCTCCATGCTCATAAGCAGTCAATATTTCGGTTGGTGTGAGCGCACCAGGAATACTAATAACGCCATAGCGCTTCGCCATTTTAATCGTTTTGACATTGACGGTTGGAGAAAAGATGAATTCCGCCCCTGCCATGATGACCGCACGGGCCGTTTCAGGATCCAATACTGTACCGGCACCCGCTATGATATCATCACCGAACTCCTCTTTCACTCTTTCAATTAAATGGCACACTTTGGGAGTTTCCACTGTTATTTCTAGCGTTCGGATGCCGCCCTCTTTCAGGGCCCGGGCAATTGGTATAATTTGATCTGGGCGTGCACCGCGAATGACGGCGACCAGCTTCCCATGTTTAAGCTCTTCAAGTTTAGTCATTTTTTCCACCTTTCTACCTCGTCACATCATCAGTGCCGCCACTCATGAACAAAGCGAGGTCGGCACGGACCGGCAAACCCTCAACATCGCCATTTACCATCGTTGCCATTGCTCCCATGGCATTTCCACGCCTTGCAGCTTCATCTAGCGGCAGTCCATCAAGCAGGCCGGAAAGTACACCGGATGCAAAAGCATCACCAGCACCGATGGGATCCACGACCCGTTCCACAAAGAATCCAGGAACGTATGTTTTCGGTACAGTCGGGGCTGAAATTAAAGAGCCCTCTTTGCCCAATTTAAGTAAAACTGTTTCGACACCGAGTTCATGAAAATGATCGACAAATAACTCCGGAGTATGGGAGCCGAATAAAAATTCGGCTTCGGTCACCCCGGGCATGACGATATCACTTTTCGAGGCGTACTTTGTTATGATGTGACGTGCTTCATTTTCATCCGTCCATATTTTCAAGCGAATATTCGGATCGAAGACGATTTTTGTTCCGTTTTCTTTAGCAATGCGGATCGCTTTATCCAAGAGCGACTGACACGAATTCCCTAGTGCAGGGGTAATTCCGGTAATATGGAGATAAGCTGCGTCTTGGATGGCAAGATCAGGTAGTAATTCCGCTGTCATTTTGCTAGCTGCCGAATCTTTCCTGTAATAATAAACTCTAGTATCATTCAGCCGTCTGAATTCTTTAAAAAAAACTCCGGTAGGCGCATCTGGGTCTCTTGTTACATAAGAGACATCAACGCCTTCTCCGCGAATGAACGATTGCATGGCATCGCCAAATTCATCCTCGCCGAGACGGCTAATCCAGCGTGACCTATGACCGAGTCGGCTTAACCCGATCGCGACATTGGATTCCGCACCGCCAAACTTCATTGAAAAAGAACGGGCGTGGCGAAGTGGACCTTCTTCGTTCGGGGTAAACACTGTCATTGTTTCTCCGATGGTTACAACATCCATATCATCACCTACTTTCTCTTGTCATGCTATTACGTGATTAGAAAGCGTACCGATCTTCTCAATACTGACGTTCATCCGGTCACCTTTTTTCAACCAGATTTTCGGATTCCTTCCCATTCCAACGCCTGGTGGCGTGCCAGTTGCAATCAAATCACCTGGCATTAGTGTCATGGACTGTGATAAAAATGATATGATTTTCGGAACCGTAAAAATTAGGTTGCTTGTATTTGAATCCTGCATAATTTCACCGTTTAATTCAAGCGAAATCGCTAGATTGTGGGGGTCACCCACTTCATCTTGTGTCACGATAACAGGACCAAATGGAGCAAATGTGTCCGCCGTTTTGCCTCTCGACCACTGGCCATCCTGAAATTGCAAGTCTCGGGCGCTAATATCATTCATGATTGTATAGCCAAAGATGTAGTCATTCGCTTCTTCTTCTGATACATGTTTCGCTTCTCTTCCAATGACAAATGCAAGCTCTGCTTCAAAGTCGACCGCGGTTGAATTAATTGGAATTTCAATCGCATCATTATGACCGGCAATGGCATTTGAATATTTTGAAAAAATGACCGGTGATTCAGGAGGCTCCATCCCCGTTTCCTTGCAATGATCAAAATAGTTAAGTCCTACGCAAATGATTTTATCCGGCTTTGCGATTGGCGGGAGGATTTTTACTTCTGACAGATTGAATATTGCATCGTCATTAACCCGTTGCTCAATTAACTGTTCAGCACGTGTTCTTAACTCGCTGCTTCGTTCTATGAATTTTTTCATGCAAGCTGGAAATTCTTCTGGACCGAGAGCCGTTAAACTAATAATTTGATCATTTTTAACAAGACCGATGTGCTGTTCGGTTTGTACGGAAAAAGTCGCTATTTTCATATTTTTTCCCCCTTCCTAAGTCAAAGCGTATGGTGTTATTTCTCCGTTTAGCACCTGAACGATATTTCTCGCTGCCTTTTGACGAAGTTCAACCATTGCTTCCTCTGAATACCAGGCGCTGTGAGGCGTAATGATGACATTGTCCATTGTGAGCAGCGGGCTATCGGTGCTGACCGGCTCATTCTCTGTCACATCAAGTGCTGCACCTGCAATTACTCCTTTTTCAAGTGCATCAGAAAGTGCTTTTTCATCGATTATCGGTCCACGTGCCGTGTTAATGATAACCGCATTTCTCTTCATTTGTTTAAGGCGCTCCTCATTAATCAGATGGTATGTATCATCAATTAAGGGCACATGGATCGACAAATAATCGGCTTCTGCTATAATTTCGTCGAGTTCCATTTTTTGAACCCCAACCGCATCCATGTCGGACGCCGATACGAAAGGATCGTAAGCAGCAGTTTTAAAGCCGAGCGGTTTCACCTTTTCAATGAAACGGCGCGGAATCCGGCCAAAGCCTAGAACCCCAACAGTTTGCACGTTAAAGCGATGAATCGGGACACACACTTTAAAGTCCCAGTTACCTTTTTTCACTTCCTTGTTTAACAGTGTCACTTTCCGCGCCGAAGAAAGTAAAAGTGCCAATGCATGATTCGATACTTCTTCTATGCCATAATCCGGTACATTGGCGACAGTAATCCCCTTTTCCTTAGCCGCATTGAGATCAATTGTATTGACGCCAACACCGTAACGGGAAATGATTTTCGTGTTTTCAAGCGAATCAATAACTCGGCGTGAGATAGGAGCATATTGATTTAAAATTGCATCCACTTCTTTTGCCTGCTCCATTACTTCTTCTTCAGTTTTGCATTGCGCTTTGATGAATTCGATTTCAAGACCGCTTTCTTGAAAAATCTCTTCTTCATATTTCAAATGTTCAAATTCGTAATCCGTTAATAATATTTTAAAGGACATTTGTGCCCAACTCCTTTTTAGTAACAAATACGTGAATATCAGAGGGGATCCCTCACGTTAATATCATCTATTTCGCTGCTGCCTTTTCAATTTTCGCAATTCCGAGTCCTTTTGCACCGAGTTTCGATGTTTTTGCTTCTGGATAGTATCGTTCGATCATTTGAATACCAATTGCGGCACGGCGTACACGTTCCTTTGTGAGTGAGATGTTCGTACTTTCCCATTGTTTCCCTGAGGGGTATACATCTGGGTGATTACGAAGGCCGAATTTGATGTAAACAGGCGCCAACACACGGATTATTTCCGGTATTTCATAATAGCGAAGAAAGCCTCCGAAGGTATCCGGAACTTCAACGTATAAATCAATTGGAATGTCTATTGATTGTCGGATCGCTGCAAGTTTAGACAGCGTTAATGCAGGTGGCACGTTGTAGGTATCCGCACCGATGTCTTCCATTAATTTGACGGATACTGGATTGGCTGACCCCATTTGAACCGATACTTTAACAACAAAGTCTTCCGGAAGATGTCCGTATTTTTTCATTTCTTTCGTTAAAAGAAGGAGTCCTTCATCCGCAACTAACGCACCGCGAAGACCTAGTGCAGCCCCTCTTTTCAGGTCTTCCATGGCATAAACAAGCTGATCGGAGCCCTCATGGCGGATTCCCTGAGATTTGCCTCCTGGCGTAAGCGGTCCCGCACTGACATCCCATGAACCCCTGGGACCGACAAACAAACTCAGTTCCATGCCTCGCTCTGCTGTCATTTTACACATTTCTATAATTTCTTCATCCGTTTGAAGCATGATACCGCTGCCTTGAGATATTCGGTGAATAGTCAAGCCGAGTCGGTCAATTTCTTTCAATGTTTCTTTTAGTGCTATTGGACCTTCTACGCTTGGGAGTTCAATGCGGTATTGAGCACCGTCTGGAAATGTTTTCGTTGATGTAGGAAGGTCTTTAAGATCAGTTGATGGGTAGCCTAATTGTTCGAGCAAGTCTCGTGATTCTTTCATTTTTGGACGCCTTCTTTCATATTTATATTTTTTAAAAGAGCAGCTACTTTGTCGCTCAAATCAGCAGGGTATACGTCGCAGGGTGCACGGTGTCCAGCCGCAACATCAAACCAGCGCTGATGAACTGCTTCTTTCATGGCAGTAAAAAATGTCGGACCGTAATTGTACACATCCATCAGTTTTGAAATCACTTGATGCTTTTTCTGTGCTTCAGCAAGGTCACCTTTATGATACGATTGATATAAATCAACGGAAATTTCCGGCGCAAAGACAGCGCTTCCATTAATGCTTCCCGCTGCACCAATCATTTGAGCCGGAAGCAAGTGTTCGTCAAATGCAGAGAAGACGCGGAAATCACTGCGAACTTTCTTCACTTCCGCCAGCACTTGACGAAGGTGCCCGAAATCACTGACCGTCTCTTTAATTCCAGCAATGTTTGAATGATCTTCAGCTAATTTTTTAATCAATTCGATTGATAAATTTTGACCTGTCAGGAGCGGTATATTATAAATGAAAACTTGCAGATTAGTATGATTCGCTACACTGGAAAAATGTCGGTATAATTGCTCGTCAGACAGCTTCCAGTAATATGGGTTGACTACGAGAACGCCGTTCGCTCCATGCTTTTCTGCATAAGAAGTCAGTTCTTGCACCTCTTTTAATGCGGTATGCCCCACCCCGACCATAACAGGCACTCGGTTGTTAATATGCTTTATCATTTCGCGTACATATAATTTTCTTTCTTCTGTTGTAAGCGATGAGAACTCACCTGAACTTCCCATCAATAAAATACCGTCTATATTCCGTGAGATTAATAGGTCGATATAGCTTCTGTTCAGCGCCATATCTAAGTTTCCCGTTTCATCAAATAAGGTGACTACCGGTGGAATGATGCCATGAAAGTCCATTGTTTTTCCTCCTTTTATTACCATTCAGCGATACTCCCGTCTTCATTACGCCAGATGGGGTTTTTCCAATCATGTCCGGTTTCTGCTGCCTGCTTCACTTTTTCCTCATCGATTTCCACACCAAGACCCGGTTTATCCGGAATGTTCACATAACCATTTTCATAGTCGAATAATTCTGGATTTTTCATATAATCGAGAATGTCCATGCCTTCGTTGTAATGAATACCAAGGCTTTGCTCTTGAATAATGAAATTCGGTGTCGTTGCGTCCAAATGAATTGATGAAGCGAGAGTCATCGGACCGAGCGGGCAGTGCGGAGCGATCGCTACATCATAGGCTTCTGCCATCGCGGCAATTTTTTTTCCTTCTAAAATACCACCTGTGTGGGATAGATCCGGCTGAATAATATCCACATAGCCATCTTGAAGAAGCTGCTTAAAGCCCCAGCGTGTATACATCCTTTCACCCGTCGCAATCGGGCACGTAGTATGCCAGGCAATCTCACGAAGTGCTTCATTATTTTCCGGAAGCACCGGCTCTTCAATGAACATTGGATGGTACGGTTCAAGTTCTTTCACAATCGCCTTTGCCATCGTTTTATGAATCCTTCCATGGAAATCCACACCAATGCCAAAGTCTTTGCCAACCGCTTCCCTAATTGATGCAACGCGTTCGATGACCGCCTCTACTTTCGAAAAGCTATCAATGTAATTCATTTCTTCTGATGCGTTCATTTTGACAGCAAGGAAGCCCTCCTTCTGTTTTTCGATTGCAGCAGCAACGACATCCACTGGTCGATCTCCTCCGACCCATGAGTACACTTTAATTTTTTGGCGTGCTTTACCGCCGAGCATTTGGTATACAGGAATATTGAAGTATTTTCCTTTTATATCCCATAGTGCCTGCTCAATGCCAGAAATGGCACTCATTAAAATTGGCCCCCCACGGTAAAATCCACCTCGATAAAGTGTTTGCCAGATGTCTTCAATGTCGTTCGGATTTCTCCCAATCAAATAATCGGTCAATTCGTTAACTGCTGCTTTAACCGTTTCAGCACGGCCTTCCACGACAGGCTCTCCCCAGCCGGAAATGCCTTCATCCGTATCGATTTTTAAAAACAGCCAGCGGGGTGGAACTTTGTATAAAGAAATTTTTATGATTTTCATCAAGCACCTCGCATTGTTTTTTTGGAAGAAAGAGAGATTTTCAAACATGGAAACCTCTCTTACTCTTATTAAGAACCTTTAATAAAAACCGTTTTTATGGCTGTATAAAATTCTTTCGCCGCTTCACCTTGCTCTCGCGAACCCGTGCTCGATGCTTTCATGCCTCCGAATGGGGCTTGCAATTCCACGCCCGCACTTTCTGCGTTAATACGGACAAGCCCTGCTTCAATTTCATCGATGAATTCCAGAATCGAGCTAATATTTGATGTGAAGATTGAAGCACTCAATCCGTATTTCGTATTATTTGCCATGTCTATCGCTTCGACAAGATCGCTAGCTTTCATAAGCGCGATAACTGGTCCAAAAATTTCTGCCTGCGCTATCACCATATCCGTCGTCACATCTTCAAAAATCGCTGGTGTAATGAAAAAGCCCCTATCATAGTCACCGCCAGTTAATATCTCCCCGCCATGTATGAGTTTTGCACCCTCCTGCTTGCCTTTTTCAATGTACTCTTTCACCGTATTGAACTGGCTTTCGCTTGCACATGGACCCATCCAAATTCCCTCTTGAAGGCCGTTGCCAACCGTTATTTCCGCTGCTGCTTCAACTAGTTTTTGTTTAAATACATCATAGACCGATGATTCAACAACCACACGGCTAGAAGCTGTGCATTTTTGGCCGGAGGAACGAAATCCACCGTTGATGACCGCCTCGACTGCCTGGTCGATGTTTGCATCTTTCGTCACGATGACTGGATTCTTGCCTCCCATTTCAAGCTGATATTTTATGCCGCGGGCGGAAGCTGATTTTGCGACGCTCTGACCGACACTTTCAGAACCGGTAAAGGTGATTGCATTTAAAAGCGGATGATCGATGAGCCCCTGGCCAATGATTGATCCTTTACCGGTAATAAAATTCACAACACCCTCTGGGAAGCCTGCTTTGGTAAAGCATTCCATGACTTTCGCTGCTGTAACGGCCCCTTCCGTAGCGGGTTTCCATACGATTGTATTGCCATATACAAGAGCTGGAGCCATTTTCCAGATGGGAATTGCAACCGGGAAGTTCCATGGTGTGATTATCCCGACAACACCAAGTGGGGAGCGTTTTGTAAACATTAGGGCATCTTTATCGGATGATGGTATAACATCGCCGTCTTTCCGCATCCCTTCACCAGCATAGTAACGGAGGATCGCAACACCTCGTGCCGTTTCCCCTTTTGCTTCAGGTAACGTTTTACCCATTTCGCGAGTCATGGTTTCGGCAATTTCATCTAGATTTTCTTCCAATATATTAGCCGTTTTGAAAAGGATTTGCCCACGTGCAGACTGCCCGAGCCTGCGCCAATCCCTCTTTGCCTTATGCGCAGAAGCTACAGCCTTGTTTAAGTCATCTCCGGTTGAGCTTTGAACGTAGCCAACCGGTTCTTTGTCCGCAGGATTAATGCTTTCGATTGTATTTCCAGAAGATGCATCCACCCACTCATTATTAATGAAATTTTTATATGTCTTCGTTGCAAATGTAGTTGATATCATAATCTTTAGCTCCTTTTTCGTTTTAGAATGTCGGTCCAATTCTCCAAATACCAAAGTCATGCTGCTTTAAGATCTCCGCTTTTGTTAGTTTTCCGTTTGAAACATGTTGAATTTCTTGCATGATGCGACTTCCCACCTCATCAACGGTTTCTAAACCATCAACAATCGTACCTGCATTTAAATCCATATTTTCATTCATCCTGTCAAACATTGGAGTATTAGTTGAGATTTTTATGACGGGTGTTATAGGAGAACCTGTTGGCGTCCCTCTTCCACTTGTAAAGAGAACGATTTGGGCACCGCCTGCGACCATACCCGTCAATTGCTCAATGTCGTGGCCAGGCGTATCCATCCATACGAGCCCTTTTTTTGTGGGCACCTGGGCATAATCAATGACCTCTTCCAGCCTGGTTGTGCCTGATTTTGTCGCTGCCCCCAGTGATTTTTCTTCGATTGAGCTGAGACCTCCCTCAATGTTTCCCGGACTCGGGTTTCCGGTGCGGATGTCTACGCCCATTTGAATCGAGCGGTCTTCCATCATTTTAATAACCGTATAAGCTTTTTTGGCTACCTGGTCGTTTGCCGCCCGGTTAGCGATCAAATGCTCTGCACCGATAAGTTCAGTCGTTTCCGCTAATATTGCGGTTCCCCCCTGCTGAACAACCAAATCGCTTGTACGTCCGACTGCCGGGTTAGCCGATAAGCCGGAACATGCATCAGACCCACCGCATTCCGTGCCGACAATCAGCTCGCTAAAATCACATAATTCCCGCTGCACCATTGAGGCATCCTGGACCATTTTGACCGCAATTTTAGCTACTTCGGCAATGGTTTGAAGAGTGCCGCCATGTTCCTGAATCGATACAGTTTCCACTGGTTTACCGCATTTAGCAATTTCATCTCCAATACGGTGCGCCTGATGTGTTTCACAGCCAAGACCGAGTACTATGACACCATATACATTTGGATTCATCCCCATTCCCGCATAGGTTCTGGCCGTTTGATCAAAATCAGAGCCCACTTGCGCACAGCCATGCTGATGAATGAATGTGACGGTTCCGCTCACCAATTCTGTGACGCGCTGTGCAGTTTGGGTTGCGCATGTTATCGTTGGCAAAATCAGTACATGATTCCGGACTCCGACGCGGCCATCCGGACGGCGGTAGCCCCAAAACTGCATTTTTTCATTCAGCAATTTTGTCACCCCTTCCTCTTTTACCTTCTAAATTGTGTACATGAACATGTGCACCAGCGGGAATAAAAGCTGAGGCTGCCCCTATGACTTCCCCATATTTAAATATGTCTGCTCCTTGTTCGATGGCTTTGACTGCGAACTTATGTCCAAAACGAATCGGTTCAAGAATGGGTACGACAAGTTCTTCAAGGTCTGCCTTCACAACTACTGATGTGTTTGCAGGGATTTCGGATAAAGCGACAGCTACACTATCTTTCGTACTTAAGTAAAGTGTTTTATACTCGCCCATTTTGTCACCCCTTAAATTGTTTGAACTGCTTTACTTTGGATAACCGGATTGTTTAATACTCCAATCCCTGGTATTTCGATTTCGATTCGGTCATCGCCTTTCAATGTAAATTCATTTGGCGGAACCACGCATGTACCTGTAAGTAACACTGATCCGTCAAAAACAGTGTTATCTAAGACTAAATAGTCGACAAGCTCTTCCAATTTTCGTTTCAGTTGGTTTACTTTCGCTTCACCTTCAAATACTTTTTCTTCATTTCGATAAATACGGCACATGATTTTAAGCTCATATGGATCCGGAACAGCCTCTTTTAACAAGATGGCCGGTCCAATGGAGCAAGAGTTTTTCCATACTTTTGCCTGTGGAAGATAAAGCGGATTTTCACCTTCAATATCACGGCAGCTCATGTCATTACCTGCGATATATCCGAGTACCGTTCCCTCTTTATCTATGACAAGACCAAGCTCCGGCTCCGGAATTTGCCATTTTGAATCAGAACGCAAGTATACTGGATCATTCGGGCCCACGGTTCTTGCTGCAGTCGATTTAAAGAAAATCTCAGGACGCACTGCATCATAAACTTTGTCATAGAAAGTTTGGCGGTCCAGCTTTCCTTGTGTTGCTTCGTAGTTACGTGCTTCCTTGCTTTTCTTATACGTAACGCCAGATGCCCATACTTCCGGTGCATCGATAGGCGTTGTTAATTGAAGACCTTCCAACGGCCGCTTTTCCCCTTCGGCGACAATTTGTTTTACAATGTCAAACGCCGTTCTGTTATCATGGCGTGCCGCTGTAATCAACGACATAAAATCTGTAAATGGAAGATCCACCACATTGTTTTCGTTTGTCACGGCAGCAAGTTGTTTCTGATTTTCCTTTACATAGCGAATAATTCTCATTTTCTAGTTCCTCCTAAATGGCAGGCCTCATTTATATTTTTTGATATTCATAACCGAGCTCCTGCGAAATTTTACTGCTGCATTCCTTTAAGAGACGTACATAATACTCATGTGTTTCTTCATTTACTTTCGAAGCAGGCATCGATACACTCATTGCAGCGATTACCTTTCCTGAATAATCTCTTATCGGTACAGCAAGACAGTAAATGCCCGGTTCGTTTTCTTCATTATCCATTGAATAGCCATTAATGCGGGCTTTTTTGATTTCCGCTAAAAACTGCTCCTTGGATCTAATCGATTTTTCGGTCGGTCCCGTATAATCATAGCCGTCCAAGAGCAAATCCATTTCACTATCCGTTTTGGTTGCAACAAGAGATTTGCCAACTGCACTCGTATGAATCGGAACACGTCGGCCAATACGGGAATAGAGGACCGTTACCCCAGTGCCCTCCACTTTATCAACATAGACGCCTTCCTGCCCGTCTAATATGACAAGGTGCAGTGTTAAATTCGTTGTTGCTGAAAGCCATTCAAGATGTTTTCTTGCTACGTTGCGCAAATCGAGATGGGTCACAACAACACTTCCCCTCTCCAATAGCTTTAATCCTAGCGAATATTTTCCATTTTCTTCGCCTTGTGAAATATAGTGATGCTCCTGTAAAGTTTTTAATAGTGAATGAACCGTACTTTTATGTAAATTCATTCGCTTGCTTATCTCTGTGATAGTTAGTTCGCGCTCACGCTCATCAAATAAATCCAATATTTTCAAGGCACGCTCCACCGATTGGATGATAGGCATCGTTCCTCACTCCTTTTATAATTCTGTCTACCTTTATCTTATCGGATTTATGACGAGCATTCCTCACTTTATTTCAACTTTTTTTCCTTGGAGTAATATATCCTGTTCATAATCAAGTACCGCATCCTCAATTACAGCGATTGGAACAACACCATTTGCTGCATCTGTATTTCCAAACATCCTGTTGCTGGCCGCAACCATTTTTTGTCTAACTTTCATCCGCTGCTTACGTTCAGCTGCCAATGATTGTCTTTCTTCTTTAAAATGATCTGCAAAATCATGAACAACCTTTCCTGAATGAAGTTGAGTAGCATCTACAAAATCAATCCGTCGATTACGAAGCTGAAGGTGAATTACATCCCCTGATTTAAGTAAACCAATACCGCCGCCTTCATACGATTCCGGTGTCATATGTCCTATAGCAGCACCATATGTGACTCCTGAATAGCGGCCGTCGCTTATGATTGTAGCGATTTTTTTCATAACACGATTTGCATTGATGTGTTGCATTGGTGTAAACATTTCCGGCATTCCGAATGCTACTGGCCCCTGCCCTGAGATAATGACGGCAATTTTCAATGTGCCTTCTTCAACCATCCTGTCAAATAACTCCCCATAGGAAGCAGTTTTTAGAAGAGACCATTCCGGCTCATTGTTGTATTTAAGAGATTCTAGCAATAGATTATGTTCAAAAAGCCTTTGCTCTTTTATTTTTGAAAGCAGATTTGAATCGAGCAGGCTTTTATTTGCATCATCTTCATTTTCATAATAAAGGACAAATGCCAGCTTATCATCGAATTGGTCAAGCTGAGGTGTCGGCATTCCGCTGATTTTAACAACGGCGCTTTCAAAGAAGTTTCCTTTTAATACATCTACACCGCTGAATCCACGGCGTGGATTGGATAAAATGACCTGATTTTTCTTTACATTAACCGCTTTTAGGCTACTTGTAATCGAAAGACGTTCTTTCCAGGTTTTTGCTGCGACAGTCGGCGCATCCTGATCCATTGGTACACCATTCTCGATAAGTTCATAAAAAAGTGTTTCCATTCCCCTGCTTGTCCCGCTGCAACACTGCATCGCAAGTGAATAAATGTCCCTTCCTTCTGTCAAACTGTAATCAAATAAGTCAGGAATTGGATGTGAATGATGTATGCGGTCAAGGTCCCATAAGCTGAATTTGAATCCTGCATAAAGCATGCCTGCAACAATATGCATCATTAAATTAGTAGAACCACCCGAGGCGCTGTGAATACGGATTGCATTTTTTATGTTCGCAGCGACAATGTTGGCCACGCCGTAGCGCTCTTCATTTATCATGCCGGCAAAGCTATCAAGCACCGAGTTAATCTGGCGTTGTGTTGGTGGATCGGTTAACAGCTCCACGGCTGGATGAACGAGACCCATGCCTGCCACTAAATGACGTGAACTATTACCCGTACCATTGAAGGCACATACACCTCCCTGTCCGTCACATGTTGCGACAGCAAGTCTCATTTCAAAATATTTATGCTGTTCCTTCGTCAATATTCCACGTTCATACGCCCTTTCAAACACACCCTGAAATGCAGTATTCGATGAACATTGCAATATATATGCCATCGTATCTCGTAAATCAACGGCTACATCAGTAGCTCCTTTATTTTCCGCTTTTTTCGCAAGAGTTTCCAATTCCTCGATCACGTCAGCTGGAATCGAACCGCCTTCTAATACGTGAGCAGGCGCGAATGTTGCGAAAAAGGGAGCTTCACCACGGTTTCGGCGAACACGATCAACATGTGCGAGTGCACTTACAACACCAAGAGGCTGCTTATCACACCCTTGAATGACGAATGCACCATGATAACTGTGAGCTTCTAGCTGGTTGACAACCATTTGTGCAACCGCGTTTCGGCTCTGGAGAGAGTAACTCATTCCTTGATTGTTTTGCGCAGTTCCATCACACATTACCGGTGTCGAGAAATGAAACGGCACGCCGCCGTTTTGCCAGATGCGGATTGCTGCCCGTGCCGACGTTTGATAATCCATTATATGGGCCGGATGATCGGACGAACCACCGATAATTGCGATACGCGGGGCATTCCTCTCGAGCCGCATATAAATTTCTTCAAGCGTCCAATCAGGCTTCCCCCCTTCATATGTGGAGCCAAGCGTCAGCTTCGAACGGTCCAACAGACCCGCAACCGTAATGGGTTCATTTGCTTTTCCCTGTACATTATCGCGGTAAGGGTTTATTTCGTTATCAATTAGTGGATATAGGTGTGTCATTTCAGCACTCCTTTTCTGATTTCAAATGGATTCTTCCATTCTCTAAAAATATTAACGAAGGTTTTTAGTCTAGTGCCAATTCTTCTGGTTCTGAAAGGAGCTCTATATTTTTGTTTTTTAAAGCTTCTTCCTTCATGCTTTCAGAAATCCAAATTTCACCGATTTCAAGCGTGTTTTTTATTCTTACCACTCTCACTTTATTCAAATCGAAGGCATTGCACGTTTTGATAGCAGCTTTAACAGCCAATTCCTGCGTATCTAAAAACATTGGGAGCTTTACTACATCTGTCACTGTGCTTGTGAGTGCATTGGCATAGCCTTTTTCCCATTCGATTTCATTCATGACGGCCTTCGTCGTCATATCAGCCATGCCAATGCCGTTTGCATTACCGTGAGTTTTTTCAGTAAGTCCAAGTACAACGGTCCGTTTAACGTCTGGCCCCCCGGTAGCATATGGAGTGGCGAAGTTACCCGTAATATTCGGATCCATTCCATCCCCCGAAATATCCTTTCCGAGTTCATTTACAATAAGTACGTCGATCGAATCGAAATGGATTTTTGGCATCATTGATTTTGCTTCAAGCAATAGTCCCGGTTCCACTTCCTCCAGTTCCTCTGCGGGGACTGCGACGATTTTCGCTGGTTTATCATAGGCATTTTCAATAGTCGCAAGACCAAATATGATAGGAGCTTTTGCTAAAGAGATTTTCGCCATTTCAGGGACATGTTCCGCCATATACTTAAAGCTGTATGCATGTGCAGCTTCGGCTCCCTTTTGCTTGCCTAAACCGATTGTAATCATTTTCATTAGTCCGCTTTCAACCGGTCCACGAAATGCCGTATGTGGTTTTATCCGATTAATGACTATGATTTTATCTGATTCATATGCAAGCTTATCAATATAGACAGGGAGCCCATTTGGCAATTCATCCAGTTTAATAACTTCCATCGATGACAGTATTGGCGCTCCAACCGATTCTTCTGAAATACCCAGCTGAAGCAACACATCGATTTGTCCTTCCGCTGTAGCCCCCCCATGGCTTCCCATTGCAGGGACTATAAAAGGATTGCCGCCAGCCTCCTTAACGGCAGCCACCGTTTCTCTTACTAGAGTAGGAAGGTCCGCCACCCCTCTGCTTCCTACTGCAATTGCCACCCTGTCATCTTCATTTATTCTTGATAAAACACCTGCTTCTTTTATCGCCTTCTTCACCTCACCAGCTACATCAGCGATTTGAGGTGTATGAAATTTCTGCCTCACTTTGACCATTTTCGGTAATTGGATTTCACGTAAAAGTTCAGAGATAATGTCCATTTTCAATCCTCCAAACAGTCTGGATTATTTACCGCGTACTTTTTCAACTTCGCTCATCATTTCCTCTACAAGATCCGGCCCGAATTTTTGAGCATATTCGTCCGTCACTGGTTGGATGATTTTCTTCATTTTTTCAATTTCTTCCGGCTTTACTTCATTGATTTTCATTCCTTCTTCTTTTAGATACTTAAGTGCTTTTTCATTTTCTTTTTGGTTAACTTCCCGTTGATACTTTCCAGCCTCTTGTGCGGCCTCACTCATGATTTCTTGCTCTTGTTCTGATAGGTCATCCCAGAACTTTTTACTTACAAGGAATACAAATGGTGTATAAACATGATTTGTAAGACTTAAGTATTCTTGCACTTCATTATATTTTTGCGTTTGAATTGTTGCGAGTGGATTCTCCTGACCATCAACAGTGCCTGTTTCCAGTGCAGTAAATACTTCAGAGAAGGCCATCGGCGATGGATTCGCCCCTAACTTTGAAAATGCATCTAAATGCACTTCATTTTGCATGGTACGAAGTTTAAGACCTTTGAAATCGTTAGCCGTTTTTACAGGGTGTTTGCTGTTGGTTAAGTTTCGGAAACCATTTTCCCAGTATCCCAAACCTACTAAATCATGTTCCGGTAATTTATCCAAAAGTTTTTTGCCTACTGCACCATCAAGTACTGTATAAGCTTCTTCTTCATTATTAAAGACAAATGGGAAGTCATAAATTCCAAATTCCTTAATCATACCAACAAGTGGTGAGGTTGAAGGAACAGTTACTTCCTGTAAGCCACCTTGAAGAGCTTCTGTCATTTTCTGATCATCTCCGAGGGTGGCATCAAAAAAGTTTTGGACTTTCATTTTCCCCCCGCTTTTTTCTTCAACCAGTTCTTTAAATTTCTCCATTCCTTTTCCTTGTGGATGCATTTTACTATTTCCGATCCCTGCTTTGATTGTTCTTTTCTGAATACCGTCAGCTGAAGCGCTTTCATTTTGTCCGCTTCCGCAAGCACTTAATAGCAGTACTGCCGGCAGTAAAACTCCAACCGCCAAACGTTTGAACAAATTATTCATTTTCATTTCCTCCTATTAAATAAGTTGAATATCAGCATACAGACCAATTACTTGATAAATTCCTTTAGGAGGTAAACCATTCTAGAGGAACCAGCACTAAGGAAGGAAACAAAATCAACAAGATCAATACAATCACTTCAACGAGCAAGAAAGGCCAAATCCCCTTCATGATATCTTCCATACTGATCTTACTTATGCCGCACATGACATTTAAAACGGTTCCGACAGGTGGTGTAAGTAAACCGATGGCGTTATTCAGGATAAACAGGACACCAAAGTAAACTGGATCAATACCTGCAGCGACCACCAATGGCATCAAGACAGGTGTTAGAATAAGGATTGTCGGCGTCATATCCATAGCAGTTCCGACTACGATAACCAATAGGTTTATCATTATTAATAGAAGGAATGGATGA
The DNA here is from genome assembly GCF_006680105.1 of Bacillus sp. B4EP4a. NCBI lineage: Bacteria > Bacillati > Bacillota > Bacilli > Caryophanales > Bacillaceae > Bacillus > Bacillus sp. B4EP4a. The sequence continues at coordinate 3,051 of NZ_VHIK01000056.1, read as the reverse complement.
TCCATAAATGGCTCAAGCAATCCAATTACCTGACCAGGTAAATCGGCTACAGTTATCAGCCAGGATGACACGAGTGCTGCAGCGACTAGAAACATGACAACACTCGTCATTTTTCCTGCATGGACAAAGACCTCATACAAATCTTTCACTTTCATTTCGCGATAGATTACAAGACCGACAAATATTGCATAGACTGCAGCCACCACTGCCGCTTCAGTAGGTGTAAATAAACCGAATTTCAATCCACCAATGATAATGACGGGCAGGAATAGAGCCCAAATGCCTTGACGAAAAGAAGTAAGTATTTCTTTTGCTGAAGCTCGGGGGTTAACGGCGACTTTATCTTTTCGTGCAACAATGGCCCAGGTAACCGTAAGTCCAACCGCTAGTAAAATACCTGGAACGATTCCTGCCATGAACAGCTTTGTAATGGACACACCACTCGCGACACCGAAAATGATAAAGCCAATACTTGGCGGAATGATCGGGGCAATGATACCACCTGATGCAATCAACCCACTTGAACGGTTCACATCATAACCAGACTTCACCATCATTGGAATTAATATAGCCCCAAGCGCTGCCGTATCGGCAACAGCAGATCCTGATAAACTCGCAAACAACACACTCGCAATGATCGCAACATAGCCAAGGCCTCCCTTGATATGGCCAACCAAATTCATTGCCATCTCAACGATACGCCGTGATAAACCGCCCCGATTCATCGCCTCTCCTGCCAGCATAAAGAACGGTATAGCCATTAGAGGAAAGTTATCCGCGCCACTGATTAGGTTTTGTGCGATAATTTGACTATCAAAAATACCAAGAAAGTACATAAGCACTACGCTACTAACAAGTAAGGCAAATGCAATAGGTATTCCAAGTCCCATGGCTCCCAGTAAAGATCCGACAAATACACCTATCATCCCTGCTTCTCCTCCTTAACTATCCTAATATCTGACTCAAAATCATCAGCATGGAGGGAAATTAGCTCTTCTGACTCACTTATCATCACCAATTCTTCGTCTTTAATTTTATTGAAGAAAATCCGATACAAATTGAAAATGATCATACTGCCCATTGAAATACTTACAAGAATACCTGTACCATATACAAAAGCCAGTGGCATTCCAGTGGCCGGTGCAGCACTATCAATGTTTATCATAGTCATTTTCCAGCTTCCATCCAGGATTAAGAGAAGAACGAATAACATCATCAAATCACTAATAACAAGTACCACTTTTTTCATTTTATTCGGGAGCCGTTTAATGACCATGTCGACACCTAAGTGTTCTTTGTTTTTGAAAGCTCCGATGGCGCCGAGGAACGTCAACCAAATAAAGAGATACCTTGACATTTCTTCTGACCAAGTAATTCCTGAATTAAAGAAATAACGAAGAACTACATTACCAAACACGAGCACGACCATTATTGCTAAAGCAGCTGCCATAATAATGTTTAACGAATTTTCCAAGATTCTGGATATTTTATTCACCTATACATCTCCCCCTTCCTATCTAGAGCGCCTGCTTCATTCTGCTTTTATTTTTCCGACGAGCTCCTCCGCCCAGTCATTTTCCTTAAAGACGTCATCATAAACAGGTTGAGATGCTTTTAACATTTTTTCTAAAAAGTCTTCGTCAGGCGTAGTGAATTTGATTCCATTATCCTTAAGATATGCTTTGTCATCTTCATAACTTTTTTCCATCAATTCAAACTCATATGCTGCCGACTCTTTTGCTGCTTTTTGTATGATTTTTTGTTGCTCCTTTGTTAGCCCTTTATAGAATTTGCTATTGATAATGTAAATATTGGGGCTGAACATATGCTTGGATTCCAGTACATCACTTTGAACTTCATTCCACCCCGAGGATCTCAGCGTGGCAATTGGATTATCTTGAGCATCAACTACCTTTTGTTCAAGTGCGGTAAAAACTTCTGAAATAGGTAATGGGCTAACGTTCGCTCCCAATGATTCACCTAATTTTATGTAATTCGGGATGTTCGGCATTCTGAGTCGAAGTCCATCAAAATCTTTCATACTCTTTATTGGACGATTACTCGAAAACATCCTAAATCCATTTGCACTCCAAGCAAGCGGTGTCACTCCATGTTTTGGATCAAGCTCTTCTGTCAATTCCTCTCCGATAGGTCCATTCAATACCTTCTTTACATGGTCGTAATCCCTAAATAGGAAGGGCCATTCCGGAACACCCATTTTAGGAATGTCCGACTGCATAATTAGTCCTGGAACACCCATTTCAATCGTTCCATTTCTGACGCCGTCATAAAATTCCTTTTCTGCACCTAATGTACTGTTCGCATAAATCCGAACCTCTAGTTCACCATTACTCTCCTTTTCAACCATTTTTTTGAATTTTTCTTTCAATGCAATGTTTTGAGGATGATTTTCAGCAAAATAATTTGCCACTTTTATCGTTTTCTTTTCAACTCCAGATCCACTGGTCTTTTCTCCCTCGCCTCCACCACATCCTGATAAAAGGAATGCCATTGCTAGAGTTAAGCTTGTGGATAATACAAAAAGCTTTCTTTTTTTCAATAAAAACCCTCCCAAAAGTTTTTTGTAAGCGTTATCATTTGTGACCTATCTTAATAACTTCTCCTCACCCTTGTATAAGCCAAAATTATTTTGTTTTATAATATAAAACTCCGTTTTTGTTTTATTCGGAGTAAGGAAAACACTTCACCTCTAATTGCGTTTTTCAAGTTGATTTATGACTTTTTAAACGATTACTTTTAATAGTAATTTGTTCTATAATATAAAACTCGGTTTTTGAATTTGAAATCTTACGTTGATTATAAGCTTCCATTTTTACTAATGTCAAACCATTTTTTGAATTTTATAACAATTTAACAAATCCTTTATTTCACTAATTAATATTTAGAGGTTCAACATTTAATAATTTCATCCTTCCAGTCAAGATTTATGGAATCAGAACGCAAAAGAAAATTTTTTTTTTTCTATACTAGGATATTTATAGAATAGAAAATCATACAAAACCAGGTTTTCTTAAAAATACATTCCTCTAA
>NZ_VHIK01000055.1:0-13038 GCF_006680105.1 Bacillus sp. B4EP4a | reverse complement strand
TCTTCAGCGCCGATGGTAGTTGGGGGTTTCCCCCTGTGAGAGTAGGACGCCGCCAAGCCATTTCAAAGATCAGCCATCCGGCTGGTCTTTTTTCGTCGTTCGGGACAGATCAATTGACCAATTGGATGTTGAAAGGATCAAAAGTGGAACCTCTCGGACTTAATCCATTCAAATATTAAAAATGGCACCTTAGCTTGGCTTATTTTAAGGAATTGCACAATGCAAGGGTAATCATCATTGGGCATGGTTTTCATCAGTTCTGCCCACCATTCTGTTTCATAACGAGCTATTATGCTAAGGTTATAAGAAATCAAATAATGGATCAAAAGTTCAGGTAATGAAAAAGCTGACGAATCTTTATTGAGTGATAGCATGAACTGTCTTTCTTCCAAATTATACCGTATTGGGGAAGAAGCATTATGAATAGGAATGCCATCAGTTTTTAAATGCAGTGTCCCAGGAGCTTCTGAAATACTGTAAACTTGATCCGTTTTAGCTTTCAAAAATTCTTCCATTCGACTGCTGGACATTTGATAGCCATCCAAGGTCGCCGAGGGTAATTGAAAACCGTCCGAAGAGGGTAACATGGCGACGAAATTTTTCTTGGAAACGGACCATGTAAAGTTTTGCATATCCGGAATTTCCTTTATCAGCGTTCCCATGGAAAATTTTTCACCCTCCAGATGCTTTATATGAAATAACTTCTCGGCAATGCAGGTGAAAAGTCCGTTTTTTTGCGTTTTAACTTCATCCTTTAAAAATTCATATTGCTGTTTTTTCTTTTTTCTCGTAGTAACCCCATGGGCAAGCATCGAAGTTGATTCCGGATAGTTGGGATCGATCGTGAGCAGGCAGGCCTTTAACAATTGGGCGAATCCATAAAATGTTAAGATTGGTTGTATGGAAAGTGGTGCAATGGCAGCCTGATTATAATAAGTTTTAGCATGTTCAAGATGGTAAATAAATGGATAACAATTATCGTAACTTTTTATTTCCGCTTCTGCTATTTTTTCATGCGTGTAACATTTTTGTAAAAAAAGTTGTGAGGAAGATGCGGAAAAAAAAGGTGTATATTTATCGAAATTATCATTGTTTTCAGGCATTGCAGCTATCCTCCGAATTAATAGAATAATCAAACTTTTATTTCTCTTCTTGACAGTAGTATGTCCTATTGATAACCTACAAATAATATTTTTAAGCAGGAGGGGAAAATAATGTGGGAAAATAAATTTGCAAAAGAAGGTTTAACCTTTGATGATGTCCTATTAATTCCAGCGAAATCAGAGGTTTTGCCGAAAGATGTTAACCTTCAAGTCAACTTAGCTGAAAACTTAAAGCTCAACCTTCCTATCATCAGTGCAGGAATGGATACCGTGACAGAAGCTGAGATGGCAATTGCCATGGCTCGTCAAGGCGGTTTAGGTATCATCCATAAAAATATGTCCATTGAAGCACAGGCTGAACTGGTGGATAAAGTAAAACGTTCAGAAAGCGGTGTAATTACCGATCCATTTTTCTTAACGCCGGATCACCAGGTATTTGATGCAGAGCATTTAATGGGTAAATATCGCATTTCGGGTGTTCCTGTAGTCAACAATATAGAGGACCAAAAACTTGTGGGTATCATTACAAACCGTGATTTGCGATTTATTTCCGATTTTTCCTTGAAGATTTCCAGTGTCATGACTGTAGAGAATCTGGTCACAGCGCCAGTGGGAACTAACTTGGAACAAGCAGAGAAGATTCTTCAAAAGTACAAAATTGAAAAGCTTCCCCTTGTAGACGATAATGGAGTCCTTAAAGGACTTATTACGATCAAGGATATCGAGAAAGTCATTGAGTTCCCGAATTCGGCGAAAGATAAGCAAGGAAGATTACTTGCAGGTGCTGCAGTCGGAGTGACTAAGGATACAATGAAGCGTGTAGAAATGCTAGTTAAGTCCCATGTCGATGCAATCGTACTTGATACTGCTCACGGTCATTCAGAAGGCGTCCTTGAAATGGTGAAGGAAATCCGCGGGACATATCCTGAATTGACGATCATTGCCGGTAATGTGGCAACGGCTGAAGGAACGAAAGCATTGATTGAAGCGGGTGCCGATGTAGTCAAAGTGGGAATCGGACCAGGGTCAATCTGTACGACAAGGGTTGTGGCTGGTGTAGGTGTTCCACAAATCACGGCAGTTTTCGATTGTGCGACAGAAGCAAGAAAACATGGTAAAACGATTATCGCTGATGGCGGAATTAAATACTCTGGTGATATCGTTAAAGCCCTGGCTGCAGGCGGACATGCAGTAATGCTTGGCAGCATGCTTGCAGGTGTAACTGAAAGCCCAGGCGAAACGGAAATTTTCCAAGGTCGCCGTTTTAAAGTATATCGGGGTATGGGCTCCGTTGCTGCAATGGAAAAGGGATCTAAAGATCGTTACTTCCAAGAAGATAACAAGAAATTCGTACCGGAAGGCATCGAAGGGCGCCTTCCATACAAAGGACCTCTTTCAGATACCATTTTCCAACTGATTGGCGGCATTCGCTCAGGTATGGGATATTGCGGTACAGCCACATTGGAAGAGTTGAGAGAAAACTCTCAATTTGTCAAAATGACCGGTGCCGGGTTAAGGGAAAGCCATCCTCATGATGTACAAATTACCAAAGAAGCACCGAACTACTCAATGTAATGAATTTAACATATAATCGTCATTAAAATTTATTGTTAAAATAGACAGAGTCTGCGATTACTCTGTCTATTTTTTTTATTTTTTCTGTGATAAACTAGACAAGGTGTCAAGGGAATTACATAAAGTTTCTTCTTTGTTATAGAGATTAGCTTAAAAGTTGGAGGTATTGGAAATTGAAAAAAATCAGCAAGATGACCCTCATTTTCACTTTTGTTTTAGTTCTTGTTATGTCGCAATTTGCCTATCAACCGGGGGAAGCTGTTGCTGAATCTGATAATTTGGGTTTAAAAGCAGAGGCAGCCATCATCATTGATGGTGAAACAGGACAAATCGTGTATGAAAAAAATGCCGATAAAGTATTAGGGATTGCATCCATGTCTAAAATGATGACCGAGTACATCATAATGGAGTCAATCAAAAATGGGAAAATCAGTTGGGATCAGAAAGTTAAAATAAATAAATACGTACATGACCTTTCAAAAGCACCTAATTTGTCGAATGTTGGGTTAACAGAAGGTGAAGATTATACAGTTAAGGAACTATATCAAGCTATGGCCGTCTATTCCGGAAATGCGGCAACAGTAGCTTTAGCACAGTTGGTTTCCGGAAGTGAAAAGAGCTTCGTTAAGTTAATGAACGAAAAAGCAAAGGAACTAGGCTTGAAAAACCATAAATTCGTTAATGCCAGCGGTTTGAATAACTCCGATTTATTAGGGCAATATCCTTCGGGTAATGAAGATGATGAAAATATCATGACAGCAAAAGATACTGGTCTTCTTGCTTATCGTTTAATAAACGATTATCCGGAAGTGTTAAAAATCGCCAGCATTCCTAAATTGAAGTTCCGTGATGGAAAAGAATATCCGAACTTCAACTGGATGTTGCCAGGTCTGATATTTGAATATAAAGGCGTAGATGGACTAAAAACGGGATCTACCGACTTTGCCGGTTATGGACATACAGGGACGGTTATCCGAGACGGTCAGCGCTATATCACGGTGGTTATGAAGTCCACTAATAAAAACGAACGTTTTGCAGATAGCACTAAGCTTATGAACTATGCTTATGCAACCTTTAAAAAGGAAAAAGTCCTTCCAGCCAATTACCAGGTGAAAGGGAAAGAAACACTTTCAGTAGTAAAAGGCAAGGAAAAAAACGTTAAGATTCAATCTGAAAAGGCAATCGAGCTACTTGTTGAAAATGGTGAGAAAGATAACTATAAAACAGATTTAGTGATCGATAAAAACAAATTGAATGATGATGGTAAGCTTACTGCACCAATCAAAAAAGGTGAAAAGCTAGGTTACATCACAGTCACTCCTAAAAAAGGAGAAGATTACGGGTACATTAACGGCGATCCAGTTAAGGTTAACGTCGTAGCTGCTGAATCTGTTGAAAAGGCAAACTGGTTCGTATTATCAATGCGAGCGGTTGGCGGATTCTTTGGTGACGTATGGAGCAGTGTAGCTTCTACTGTTAAAGGCTGGTTTTAAGTTTCGCGTATAAAACGGTTGCGTAATGTATAAAATTATAGTACATTATGGAAAACAATCTGATTATATAAGAAAGCAATGACAGGAAATAGTAACAAGTATTTCTTTCTATAGAGAGCCGATGGCTGGTGGAAATCGGTGTGAGAGTCTTGTGAATCCCTCCTGGAGCAGAGTATGGAAAGCCTTTTGGGGTCAGTAAATACTTTCGGTTGAAAGCCGTTATCGAGTTAAGTGGTAGGCGTTTTTCATATGTCTTCAACTAGGGTGGCAACGCGGGTTAACTCTCGTCCCTTCTTCAGGGGACGGGAGTTTTTTGCGTTCTTTGATAAATCATCGAATTATTAAGGAGGAACTGAAAATGTTGGATTTGAAATATGTAAGAAATAATTTTGAAGAAGTGAAGCGTGTATTGCAATTTAGAGGGGAAGATTTGACCGATTTAGGTAAATTCGAGGAACTGGATGTAAAGCGCCGGACTTTGATTGCTGATACGGAAAAGTTGAAAAGCCAAAGAAATGAAGTTTCACAGCAAGTGGCCGTATTGAAACGGGAAAAAAAGGATGCAGATCAGTTGATTGCCCAAATGCGTGAAGTTGGTGACCGTATCAAAGGGTTCGATGATGAACTTCGTGAAGTGGAAGCACAGTTAGAAACATTACTTCTTTCCATTCCGAATATTCCGCATGAAAGTGTGCCTGTTGGTGAGACGGAAGACGATAATGTCGAAATCCGTAAATGGGGAGAGTTACCGGAATTCAAGTTTGAACCGAAACCACACTGGGATGTAGCTGGAGATTTAGGCATCCTGGATTTTGAACGGGCAGCAAAAGTGACCGGAAGCCGATTTGTATTTTATAGGGGTCTTGGTGCTCGATTAGAGCGTGCTTTAATTAGCTTTATGTTGGACCTTCATGTTGAGGAACACGGATATGAAGAAATGCTGCCGCCATATATGGTGAACCGTGCAAGCATGACTGGGACAGGTCAATTGCCAAAATTCGAAGAGGATGCTTTCCGTATCGAAAGTGATGATTACTTCTTGATTCCTACAGCCGAAGTCCCGGTGACAAACTTCCATCGTGATGAAATCATGAGCACGGACGATCTGCCGATAAGCTATGCGGCATACAGCGCTTCATTCCGTTCAGAGGCAGGATCTGCTGGTCGTGATACCCGCGGGTTAATTCGTCAGCACCAGTTCAATAAAGTTGAACTAGTGAAGTTCGTGAAGCCGGAAGATTCTTATGCAGAATTGGAAAATCTCACAGGTCATGCCGAAAAGGTCCTTCAATTGCTAGGCCTTCCATACCGAGTGCTGAGCATGTGTACGGGAGATCTTGGATTCACTGCTGCTAAAAAGTATGATATCGAGGTTTGGATCCCGAGTTATGGGACGTACCGAGAAATTTCTTCTTGCAGTAACTTTGAAGCATTCCAGGCTAGACGGGCCAATATCCGCTTCAGACGTGACGCAAAAGGCAAACCGGAACATGTCCATACTCTAAATGGATCAGGTCTGGCAATCGGCCGTACAGTCGCTGCCCTTTTGGAAAATTATCAGCAGGAAGATGGCAGTGTTATCATTCCTGAAGTATTACGTCCATATATGCGCGGTGCGGAAGTCATTAAACCGTAAGTTAAAAGGAATCAGCTTCTGATTAAAGAGGCTGATTCTCCTTTTTATCAAAGTTTGAAATTATTTTAAAAAAACTTTATAGAGAGCTTGACTTTAATTTTAATTCCATGTAATATAATAAATGTTGATACGGAGGTATACCCAAGTCCGGCTGAAGGGATCGGTCTTGAAAACCGACAGGGGAGTCAAATCCCGCGGGGGTTCGAATCCCTCTACCTCCTCCATAACTTATTAATAACCACAGCGCATAAATTGGATATCGATAAATTCCGTTACAGATATGTAACGGAATTTTTGTTTTCTAATATATTAAAAAACCACCGGATAATCGGTGGTTTTTCTGTTTTAAATATTTCGCAACAACTTGGTTTGCTCCATATATTCGGCAATCCGTTTTATAAGAGGTTCGATGCTTGCTTCATCCTGCATAAGGTCATATTCGTTTATATTTAACCGAAGGACAGGGCAGGCGTTGAATTGATCAATCCATTCTTCATAACGGCCGTGCATTTCCTGCCAATATTCAATTGGGGTATGCTGTTCCATTGGACGTCCACGCTCTTGGATCCGGTCGAGGATATCATCCAGCGAACCTTCGAGATAGATAAGTAAATCAGGGTGCGGGAAGTATGGCGTCATTACCATGGCGTTGAAAAGGCTTGTATAAGTTTCGTAGTCCACATCATTCATCGTGCCTTTTTCATAATGCATTTTTGCAAATATCCCGGTGTCTTCATAAATGGAACGGTCTTGGATAAAACCGCCGCCATATTCGAAGATTTTTTTTTGCTCTTTAAAACGTTCAGCGAGGAAATAGATTTGCAGGTGGAAACTCCAACGATTAAAATCATCGTAAAACTTATCCAGATAGGGGTTCGTATCAACCTTTTCAAAGGATGTCCTGAATTGAAGGGCATCGGCTAAAGCATTGGTCATGGTCGATTTTCCTACGCCAACCGTCCCTGCTATCGTAATGACAGCGTTATTTGGAATGTTATATTTCTTTCGTAAGTTCATTTGACTTTACTCCTTTGTGCAGGGCGTTCTCAATTTGGCTGATTATCGTTTTCAAATCATCCTTGTTCCCGACAAAATCCAGCTCATCTCCGTTGAATGTAAGAACAGGTATGTCAGGGTGCTGTTTCTCAAATGCTTCCATGAATGTTCGATAATCCGCGGATAACTGCTCTAAATAAATGGAGGATATATTTTTTTCGAACTCACGACCTCTTTTACCGATTCGGGAGATAAGAGTATCAAGACTTGCATTTAAATAAATCACCATATTAGGTTTAGGCATATCCCGTGTTAAAATATTGAATATTTCAAGGTATTTATTGTATTGTCCGTTCTTTAACGTTCGTTCAGCAAATATCAAGTTCTTGAATATATGGTAATCAGCCACCACGGCTTGGTTATTAGTAAGATACTTTTTTTCGATATCTTCCAATTGTTTATACCGGTTACACAGAAAAAACATTTCTGTTTGAAAGCTCCACTCATCAATATCTTTATAGAATTTCCCGAGAAATGGATTTTCATCTACAATTTCCTTCAATAATGAAATTTGAAAATGATCTGCGATAACTTTTGCAAGTGATGTTTTTCCCACGCCGATTGGACCTTCGACTGTGATAAATGGGGTGGATTTCATCCAATCTGTCCTCCTTCATGAGGTATCAAGCTGAAATTCCCGGTTATTAGGTTTTTCGCCAAGAGATATTGTATCACAGACTTGGGACTTTAGTGACATTTTTGTCAGGTTGATAAAGAAAGAGAATGAAAGATTGTTTATTGGGGGTGGTATGTAGGTTAGTGCCTTGTTCGATTGAATGCTTAAAAGTCTTCACCATCTTTTATGGATGCCTTGAGAACATGGTTCATCATCTTTAATGCGTAATGATTATCTTCCTTTGATGCAGAAGCGATGCAATCCTTCGGAATCCATAATTTATATTCCCGCATATAGGCATCATTGGCTGTGAATAGCACGCAGATGTTGCCAGCTATTCCAGTAATGATCAGGGTTTCCACGTTTAATCGTTTAAGTAGTGTATTGAGTGCCGTCCCATAAAATGCGGAATGTTTCGGCTTGATGAGAAAGAATTCGTCCTGTTGAGGTTTTATCCTTTCGATTAATGAGGCATTTCCTTCATTTTTACATCTATCAATAATTTTATCGAAGTCAGCCTGCCATAAATCATAATGGTCGTTGATATAAATGATTGGAAAACCTTTTTCTTTCATTTGCTTTTTTAATTCCAAAATCGGATCGACGATAAGTTTCGTATGTTCAAGGAGCATATTCCCGTATTTGAAATCAAAATCATTGATCATATCAATGATAAGCAATGCAAAAGAAGGTGATTCAGGTCGATTCATGGTATATCCTCCTGTATTGTGAGAATTTACTTGCAGCACGTATGCCGCATGCGTTACTATTCATTAGAACATGTAGTATGACCTTTATTTTTGTCTTATATGTGTCTGTTTACTCCTACTTTATATGAGGGGGTTTTTTTATGAAGGATGATGTTTATTACATGAATTTAGCCTTAAAGGAAGCAAAAAAGGCGCAGATGTTGAATGAAGTGCCGATTGGCGCTTTAATCGTAATAGACGATCAAGTTATTTCGACAGGGCATAACCTGAGGGAAACGGAACAGAATGCGACGGCACATGCGGAGCTGCTTGCGATCAATGAGGCTTGCAAGGAACTTGGCAGTTGGCGCCTTGAAGATGCGACATTATATGTAACGCTGGAACCTTGTCCCATGTGTGCTGGGGCCATCTTGCAATCAAGGGTGAAAAGGGTAGTTTTTGGAGCGTATGATCCAAAGGCAGGCTGTGCAGGGACATTCATGGATTTACTTCAAGATGAACGCTTTAACCATCAATGTGATGTAACAAGCGGTGTATTGGGGGAAGAGTGCGGCTGGATATTGACTTCTTTTTTTAAAGAGCTTAGGGATAGAAAGAAAACTTTGAAAAGAGAGCAAGCACTTAAGATTGCCGAAGAAAATAAATAGGGGAAAAACGAGTGTCGAAAAAAAGTTTGCTTCGTTTGATAAATTTGGAATCAAACTGTTCATGAACAACACTTGCGTTTTTTTTGTTACCTTAGTATAATGAATTATGCGTCGACATGACGCTGTGAAATTGGTATTACTTTTGCCGTGCTAGACGGGGAGGTAGCGGTGCCCTGTACTCGCAATCCGCTCTAGCGAGGTTGAATCCCTTCTCGAGGTTAGCATTCTGTAGGGCCTGCCTTAAGTAAGTGGTGTTGACGCCCGGGTCCTGCGCAATGGGACTCCATGAACCATGTCAGGTCCGGAAGGAAGCAGCATTAAGTGGAAGTTCTCATGTGCCGCAGGGTTGCCTGGGTCGAGCTAACTGCTTAAGTAACGCTTATGGTTGCTAATCGACAGAAGGTGCACGGCAGTTATTTTACATAAACAAAAAACTCATTCGTATCGGGTGGGTTTTTTTTTATGCCAAGAAGGTAAAGCGCTTGGTATTTTTGAAAAAAATGAGGCAATGATGAAATTTCTTTTTAGACTTTGAAATTAAGGAAATCAGTAATGTATAATAAACAAGATGGAGAAAAGAAGGAGGGATTTCCGTGGGGTATCAAGCATTATACCGGGTATGGCGGCCACAACAATTCATTGATGTAGTCGGGCAGGAACATGTAACGAAAACGTTGCAGAATGCCTTGGTCGGGCAGAAGGTTTCGCATGCCTATTTATTTTCCGGTCCACGTGGAACAGGGAAAACAAGTGCTGCCAAAATTCTAGCAAAAGCAGTGAATTGTGAGCATGCCCCGACAAGTGAGCCCTGTAACGAATGTGCTACCTGCCGCGGAATCACCGATGGCTCCATATCAGATGTTATAGAAATTGATGCAGCATCCAATAATGGTGTCGAGGAAATCCGTGACATTCGTGATAAGGTCAAATATGCTCCTAACGCGGTTACATATAAAGTTTATATCATCGATGAGGTACATATGCTTTCACAAGGGGCTTTCAATGCGCTTTTAAAGACATTGGAAGAACCTCCGAAGCACGTGATTTTTATATTGGCGACGACTGAACCTCATAAGATTCCACTAACGATCATTTCCCGTTGCCAAAGGTTTGATTTTAAAAGGATCCAGCCTCAAGATATAGTTGGCAGGATGTCACAAATCATTGCAGAAACAGGTGTTTCATGTGATGAACAAGCCCTGCATATCATTGCAAGGGCAGCCGAAGGCGGGATGCGAGATGCACTAAGCCTTCTTGATCAAGCGATATCCTTCAGTTCGGAGACAGTTTCTATGGAAGATGCATTGACTGTCACTGGTTCTGTGTCGCAGGCATTTTTAAGCCGTCTGGCAAAGGCTATATATGATAAAGAAGTAGCGGTGGCACTTGAAGTCCTTGAAGAATTGCTGGCCATGGGAAAAGACCCGGCTAGGTTCATAGAAGACATGATTTATTATTTCCGTGACATGCTTTTATTTCAAACGGCACCGGCACTGGCAGAATCCTTCGAGCGTGTTTTGATAGATCCCCAATTTAAGGAATTGGCAGAAGTAATCTCTTCTGAATCGATTTACTCCATTATTGAAAGCTTCAATCAAACACAGCAGGATATGAAATGGACAAATCATCCAAGGATTTTCCTTGAAGTGGCACTTGTGAAGTTATGTAATGAGCAAAGGTCAAATCAAAGTGATAACGGGCAGCTTCAACAGCTGCTGCAGAAAATAGAAGATTTAGAGAAGAAATTACTCGAAATGCAGAAAAACGGCATCCCGGTAGCCATGACGGAAAAACCTGCAGAGCAGGCTAAGGCGCAAAGGGCCGTTAAAAAGGCGTATAAAGCACCTGCAGGAAAGATCAATCAAATTTTGAAACAAGCTACGAAGCCAAACCTTACTGCTGTGAAAAGTAAGTGGGGGGAAGTGCTTGAACAGTTAGGTCAGCAAAATCAAAAATCATTGGCAGCTTTATTAACGGAGGCAGAACCTGTTGCTGCGTCTACTGAAGCTTTTGTGGTAAAATTCAAATATGATATTCATTGTCAAATGGCAATGGAAAATAACCGTTTCGTGGAAGTGATAGCCTCGATCATGCAGCAATTGACCGGACATCGTATGGAGATAGCTGGAGTTCCGGAGAGCCAGTGGCAAAGGTTGCGGGAGGATTTCATATCGACACAGCAGTTCGACGGTCCAGAAGAAACGGAATCAAAAGAAGAAGACCCCTTTATAGCAGAGGCTAGAAAATTAGTCGGCGATGATTTACTTGAAATTAAAGAATAATTGGAGGTAAGAAGAATGGGTATGCGCGGCGGTAATATGCAGAACATGATGAAACAAATGCAAAAGATGCAAAAGAAGATGGCAGAGGCACAGGAAGAATTAGGTGAAAAAAAGGTTGAAGGAACTGCTGGCGGCGGAATGGTGACGGTCATCGTTACTGGACATAAAGAAATAGTCGATGTAGTCATCAAACCGGAAGTTGTCGATCCGGATGATATCGATATGCTTCAGGATTTAGTGCTGGCTGCGACTAACGATGCTTTGAAAAAGGCGGAAGAACTGACAAACCAAACGATGGGACAATTCACTAAGGGAATGAACCTTCCGGGTATGTTTTAAGCAAGTTCAAAAGAAACTTCCTTTCAGGGGGTTTCTTTTGAAATTTTTAGGAGGAATTCGATGCATTATCCAGAACCAATTTCCAAGCTCATTGACAGTTTTATGAAATTGCCGGGGATTGGTCCTAAAACGGCTGCTCGATTAGCCTTTCATGTACTAAGCATGAAGGAAGATACTGTTTTGGATTTTGCAAAAGCACTTGTTAATGCTAAGCGGAATCTTATGTATTGCTCAGTCTGTGGTCATATTACAGATCAAGATCCTTGTTATATTTGCGAAGATCAAAAGAGGGACAGAAGTTTGATTTGTGTGGTTCAGGACCCGAAAGATGTAATAGCTATGGAAAAGATGAGAGAGTTCAATGGTTTATACCATGTACTGCATGGCAGTATTTCCCCGATGGACGGAATCGGTCCGGAAGATATAAATATTCCTGATTTATTAAAGCGCCTGCAAGATGAAACAGTGCTGGAGGTAATTTTGGCTACTAATCCTAACATTGAAGGTGAAGCGACAGCCATGTATATTTCGCGGTTGCTTAGACCATCAGGCATCAAAGTGACCCGAATTGCCCACGGACTTCCTGTTGGCGGAGATTTGGAGTATGCGGATGAAGTGACGCTATCAAAAGCAATAGAAGGAAGAAGAGAAATATAAGATAGCTGGGAGGACTTCACTTGTTCTTTCGTAAAAAAAAGAAACTTCGGAATGAATTCAATGATTCATTAATCGAAGAGCTTGAACATTTGAAATGGAATTGGCATAATCAAAAATCATTACTTGAAAAAAGCGTTGATCCATCTGAGGAAGTAATCGCCCAAACGAGACTGGCGGAAGTGAAATATTTCTACTTATTCAGGGAAGTTAAAAGAAGGAATGTCCGCTTAAAAAGATGATAAGGAAATGGCTGTGAAGGATTGCGTGTTCCTCATGGCCATTTTTTTCAGTTCTTAATCCATCGATTTCTTCATATAAGTGTAGTACAAGCTTGCGGGGAGGAATGAGTTTGGAACCAGTTGTCTTTGTTGCTGTAATTGGCGGCCTGATTTTAATGCTCCTCATTATCGGGGCGCCATTAAGACCTGTCCGGTTTATAGGGCAGGGGATTATAAAGGTCATTATCGGTGCAGCATTTTTGTTCTTTTTGAATACACTTGGGAATCAAGCGGGCATTCATGTACCCATCAACCCTGTTACCTCGGCAGTCGCCGGTCTGCTTGGAATACCGGGAGTTGCCGCTTTGGCGGCCATTGGTTATTGGATCATTTAAAGGATATTCCGTCGAAGTCTTATGAAAACCCCATGGATATCTCCCTGGGGTTTTTATCATGTTATAGTTTTTTTTAAAAAAACCAATTAAACCATTGACGATAACTCATCAACCTGATAATATATTAGGAGTCGCCAATAACGACATCGTCAATTGCTCAATCGAAAAACAATTTTAAATAATTGTTGACATCAGGTTAAGTAAGTGATAAGATAATAAAGTCGCTTACGAAGTAACGACGAAAAATCGCTCTTTGAAAACTGAACAAAACAAAGCGCCAACGTTAAATTTTAAGTGAGCACACACTATCA
>NZ_VHIK01000054.1:0-6562 GCF_006680105.1 Bacillus sp. B4EP4a | reverse complement strand
ATTAATTTGCGTGGTATAGTGAATCACTCCCCTTTCAATAGTACATATTAACTAATTTATTAATAAGGAAAACAAAAATGGAATCAGGACCTGACCCCCTGATTCCATTTACGTATGATAGCTTTTATTTAATCGAATTGATGACTGCCCGCTCATACATCTTTTTTGTTACTTGATAATATAGCAGTTGAAAAAGAAAATACGTTCCGATGACCATAGCAGAATAGACGAACAAGTTGGATCCCAATAAATTGCTTAATGCCACGTAGGCGATTATGGCATGAATCATCCCTATCAGAAAAGGAGCGAAAAAGAGGATGCGTATTTCCGCACTTAAAATTTGCCGTATTTCTTTTTTTGTCAGTCCCAATCGATGAAGGGCATGAATTTGGATTTTTTTATCTTCTAAATTCGTAAAAACTCGCAGATACATCATGCTTCCTTGGACGATAAAGAATAATAAACTGACAAACAAGCCGATAAAAAGTATCAAAATGCTTCCCTGTTTCATTTCTTGATAAATCGGAGCTCTTGTTTGCAATTGATTCTGGTCTGGATTATTAGACATTTTTTCGATTTTACTGGATGTTTCCATTGATTCTTCCCAATCTCTAATTTCATACCCGCGTACTCTTACCTTTTCTTTTAAAGGCACATCAGCAGTTATTTCATGAAACAGCCGATCATCGACCACCATCAGGGTCGTTGCTGACTTTATGGGGGCGACTATGGATTGATTGCGCTGACCAATCATTGTTACCTGTATGGTTTGTTTACCATAGTGAAGTTCCTTTTGTTCTCCCTTTTGGACGAATTGATAATCCAGTCCTCCATAAGGAAAAACGTATAACGCTTCCTTTCCAGATAACTTTGCCGGATCAATTTTTCGCAATGCAGCCACATTGTTATAATCACTTTCCGAGATTAATAATGACCTATTTTCATTAGATTCTCCCGTTCTCATATGGGGTAACATGTAGGTAATGGGTACTCCTGTCATATTTACTTTGTAAAGGATCTTGAATCCATCTTCCTTTAATGCTTTCTCTACTGCGGATGGTTCAATAATGGAATTTATAGAAGCATCATTTTCCACCCAGCCAATTGATTGAGGAATGTTATTCATCCCTTGCTTTTTTAAGTCTGCACTGAACATGAAAAGTGTGCCTGCAGCTGTCAAAATGACGGCTGTAATGATCGAGGTCAAAAAGAATAATCTGGAATAGTCTTTAATATTAAATATCAGGTTTGTTTGAGTGATTAAATTCGTTCCACCATATAAGCTTTTCTTCTTCCGGTAAAGCCTGCTGCATAGAGCGACAATACTTTGGCTGAATAAAAAATAGGTGCCGATCAGTACGAAGAGTAAAATGGGCATTACTCGAATATAAGAATTGTTCAACGACATAGTGCCTGCCAAATAATAAGAAACGCCTAAGCTAACGGCCGATAATGCAATTAACCACTTTGAAACGAAGGGCGTCTTTTTTGGTTTTTGTTTATCTTTTAGTAAATCGACCACCTCCGCATTTCCAATGTGGAACAATGAAAGGAGCGATAATAGCTGAAATAACAAAACGAAACCAACAATCGTATAAACAAAGGCCTCAGGGACAAAAACAAACGATATTGGTTGCTCTACAGCCAATAACCAAGAAACTGCCATTAAGAATAACTTTGAGAATAATAACCCCAAGCCTACCCCAATCAGGATTGATATGAGGGAAACCATCGTTTGCTCCAGGTAAATCAGTTTTCTTAGTTGGGATTTGGACATTCCAAGCAGTGTCAGCAGCCCAAACTCTTTTTTTCGCGGCTGTATAAATGCGGCATTCGAATAAGCGATAAAGAAAACCGAAAATATGATGATCACTATTTCTGCTGCAATGAGTCCCCTACTAATTAGCTGTCCCCCAGGAATATTCGCATGGACCACATCAGGATGAAAGATAAATGATGCGTAAATAAAAAAGATTGAGACGGAAAGGACAATACTGAAAAAATAAGCTAGATATCGTTGTGCATTTCCCTGGATATTTCTCTTAGCGAGAAGTCGGATGTTCATGATAGACTCCTCCCAAAACGCTTAACGTATCTAAAATCCTTTGATGGAAACTCTGTCTTTCCCCTCCGCTGTGCACCTCCGAAAAGAACTTACCATCCTTTATGAATAGAATCCGGTCACAGAAGCTGGCGGCAGTAGGGTCATGAGTGACCATGAGGATGGTTGCTCCCTTTTTCTCCTGAAGTGTCGTGAGGGTATCCATTACCTGCTTGGCGGATTTGGAATCCAAATTACCAGTAGGTTCATCCGCTAAAATAATGGAAGGCTCATGAATCATCGCTCGTGCACATGCCGTTCGTTGCTGCTGACCTCCGGAAATTTCATAAGTCCGCTTTTCTAAAATCCCTTCTATACCAAGAAGGCTCGCCAACTGATTCACCCTATTTTCCATTTCCTGCAATTTATAATGATCTAACGCTAAAGGAAGGATGATATTTTCGCGAACGGTAAGTGTATCAAGAAGGTTGAAGTCTTGAAAAACAAATCCAATTTCCTTTCTGCGAAACAAAGCCAGGTCTTGATTGTTTAATTCATTAGGATTTTGATCATTTAGAATGACTTTACCTGTGGTGGGCTTATCAATCGTGGCCATTAAGTTAAGCAGAGTGGTTTTCCCGCTGCCTGATGGACCCATCACCCCGACAAATTCCCCTTTCTGTACATTCATGGTGAAATTATGTAACGCTTTATGAAATAAATTCCCCTGTTTTTGAAAATAAGTTTTGGATAATTGCTCCGCTTTTAAAATCGACATCCTGAAAACCTCCCTTTCTTACCGTAAGTATAATGAATAAAGCGGGAGGCTCCCATCGAAGTTTATTACATAATCGTTTAACACCCTTACAATTCTGTCACCTTTCATGTAAGGTATTTGTCTTAAAGAGAAATTCCACAGTAGTCCCTTCTGATACAGTCGATTGAATGGTAACACCATGCCCAAGCCTGTTAACGATTTCCTTCACTAGATATAATCCCATCCCGGTTGACTCTTGTTGGACTCGCCCGTTCTCTCCAGTAAAAAATGGATCAAACACCCGTTTTACATCATGTGGGACAATTCCAATTCCCTGATCAGTTACCCTAAGGAAAATCTCCGACTCTTTTTCAACAATGCTGAACGTTATGCTGTCATGCTCTTCCTGCCTTGAATACTTCAGTGCATTAAAGACCACCTGACTAATGGCGAAGTGGAGCCACTTACGATCCGAATGCACATATAAATTCTCAAGTTCCGTGTCAAGCCTGGGATATATGAACCGTTTGATGAACTGTTTCTTTTCCTCGTTAATCACTTGCTTGACTAGATTAATTAAGTCAACCCTTTCCGATTTTACATCCTCCGAAAAACGCTGCAGCCTTGCTCCATGCAATATAATTTCCAGTCCTCTGCGAAATCGATCATTCTCTTCTTCTATCTCTTTAAGATAATCCTTCATCGACTCATTCGAAAATGTCCTTTTGCCTTCTTGAACCAGTAAGGAAATGACTGAAACAGGTGTCTTCATTTGATGAACCCATTGATGAATCAACAGCTCATATTGCTCCTTCTGTTTGATTTGTTCTTGTAATTGTCCAATTGTTACCCGGTTCATTTGTTGAAAAAGTTCCATCCACAACTTTTGTTCATTTGACAGGGGTTCCCTAAAGGCTTCGACAGATTCAAACGACAAGCTCGTTTCTTGCTTCATCCTTGCTAATTGATTAAGAAAACGGTAATGCCTTATGTAATCGGCCGCTAAAAATAGAAGCATCATAAACAACGCGAGAATAATTAAATAGATGATATTTGAAATCGATATGTGATTCCCCGCTTCCAGAACGGCTAATGCATAAGCAATAATAAGCAGGCTTACCAATAGAACGGTATAAAAAATAAAATAAAGACGGTCTTTTATAAAGGATTTCAGCTTCACTTTTCTTCACCTTGCACTATTTTTAGTCGATATCCTTTTCCCCTGCTAGTTGTTATGGCTTGGTTGACGCCAATATCCTCAAGTTTTCTCCGTACCCTTGTGACATTGACGGTCAATGTATTGTCATCAACAAATGAATCATCATTCCATAATGCTTCAAGTAAATCTTCACGCGAGACAATGGTGTCATACTGTCGTAGTAAACAACTCAATAATTTCAACTCATTTTGAGTTAACGTTACCCGATTGTCCTGATATTCGATCATCGCTTTTTCCGTATAAAGCGTTAATCCGTCCATTTCCTTTATTTGTTGGTGGAATGAAGATATTTCCGCATATTCACCATAAACCCTGCGTAGGACACTCTTTATTTTCGCTAGTACCACTTCCAGATGAAACGGTTTTGTTAAATAATCATCTCCCCCATATTCAATGGCCATGACTTGGTTCATTTCATCTGTCCTTGCAGAGATGAATATGATGGGAACCTTTGAAACCGTCCTTATTAGCCGGCACCAATGAAAACCATCATAATAGGGCAGATTAATATCCAATAAAACCAAATCTGGCTTTACCTCTTGGAACTCCGCAAAGACTTGGTCCAGTTGCTTCACTTCAAATACCTCATACCCGTACCTTTTTAAATAATTGACCAAGATTCCCGCTATTTTGAAATCGTCTTCAACCAATAATATTTTATACATCGTTTTCTCCTCATTAACATCAATCCTTCATATCAATTCAGCTATTGAAATGACAATAAAAAACCTTGAATGGTATGAGCCAATCAAGGGGATTCAAATAAAATTAGATTTCTTCCGGGATTTTCAATCCCTCAATGAAGGATTTAAAACTCGATGCAACTTTATAAATATTTTCATCCTGACTTGATGGATCCGAATACCAACCCTGATCCCAGAAATAAACTCCCTTTTCCTCTTCATTATCTATCAGTAAGATTTTACCTGCACATGTATCATTACCTATTATAATGCAATTCTTATGTAAGTCTTCCCTATTTTCTTCATGCCATTTCTGTAAATCCAGTTTTTTATCTTGAAGCTCTAATCCATAAAGTAAATTTAAGCAAACGAGCGTGTCTAATCCATCTACATAAAACTTACTGTTTCGAACCGCAGTTGTGCCGCCATTATGCGTAAGGAGAAATTGTTTATAATCTGCAGGGATCTCAAAACCCACAAATTCCTGAAAATTATTCACTGCTTCTTGTGTCGCTTTTCCATATCCGTTAATATTAACCATTCTATCACTCCATTTCAGTTTATTGTAGCAAAATCAATTGATAATCTTATTCTGTAAGCCTGCTAATTGCTGTTTATAAAAAGGTCAGGACCTACACTCCATTTATGGAGATCGTTGAAAAATAAATTATCATTACTTAGAAAATAATACTTTTTTTAAATATATTAACATAATTTTACTATCCTTATCAGTATTTTCTGATATTTTTTTTGACAATTTCGTTGCATTTCAATAAGAAAATAGCTTTTATATAAAGAGTTTTTGTCGAAAAATCGATAAATCATATAATTCGTAGATAAATCAGGAGTTTTCGAAGATATATCTCCATTTTCGAAGATATATAGGGGGACGATGATGAAACTTAGCATGATTCCTCCTTCTTTATACAATTAAAAAGGCGCCCAACCATTATATTCTAGGTTATGCGCCTTTTTCCTATTTATGAATTATCCCATTACATCTCAGACAACTTTATAGTCATCATAAGTAATTAATAACCTGCTCATAGAAACTGTCTCAGCACGAAGCCTATTCTTATCACGACAATAAGCAATGATTGAACTATTGGGAATTTTGGCTGTACAATTCCATTTACTATATTTTTCATTATACCTGGAGGATATTTCGATATTCTCACCACGAATCTTTAATATCCTGCGTTCTACCAAGGGCATCATCTCCAATTCCGATAATATTCTATACCCTAAATCAGATAAAATATTCCTGGGTCTCATTCAGGCATGGCATATTCAAAGATTATGGACATTATAGCAAACCAAACATATATTCAAAACAAAAGATGTCTACATATTCTGCCGATAGCCGGCGACAACCGAAAGATCCTGCCCCCTATTATTATAGGAAATGTGGTGAATCCCAATCGTAATCTTATAGAATGTCTCTTTATTTAAGGTATTATAACCAGAATAATCATAATATTTTTTTGGAATATTAAGAGAAATCACAAAAACCACCTAATAACTGTTAATAATAACTATAAAAATTATATTCGTATCACAAAAGAAATATTTGAAATTAAGAGGTTAGAGTCGTATGATTAGTAGTATCGGCGGAAAACACATAAATCAAAATAATTAAGTTTAAAGGGGAATTAGATATGGTAGATGTAGTCTCAAAACCTGAACATGAAACACTTAATATTTCTGCAAACCAAGAACAATTGGATATCCTTGATCAGCTTTTAAAGCCCGAGGTACAGGAATCATTGAACACTTTGGTTGAGCAGTTACCAAAACTGACTGAGTTAGTGAATATTTTAACAAAGTCTTATGATTTCGCTCAATCGGTTGCGACTGATGAT
>NZ_VHIK01000053.1:0-1367 GCF_006680105.1 Bacillus sp. B4EP4a | reverse complement strand
ACTTCTTATGCCGCATAGTACGGCAAGATACAGAGAATGACGTAGTCTGCTCGAACCTCTTTTCGTAATACGATTAATGGTTGCCGTAAACTTACCTGATGAGTGAACACTTGGATCTACTCCAGCGAAGGCAACCAGTTTTTTCGGGTGATTAAACCGATCGATTTCACCAATTTCAGAGATAATCGTGGCTGCGATTTTTTCTCCGATACCGGGAATCGATTGGATGATCTTATACTCTTCCAGTTCATTTGCCAGGGCCACTATACGATCTTCCAACTCAGAGAGGTGTCCCTGGTAATGAAAAAGCAACTCAATATACATACGAAGATTGATTACGTGACTTTGATACACGTTTATTTGAAATGGATTTCGAGACGCGGAGTCCATTATTTTTTTTGCTTTTTCCCATGCCCATTGACCCGATCGGCTAGAACAGAACTCTATTACACTCTCTGCTAGTCTACTTTCTCCGGCCGTTAATACCGCCTCTGAAGTAGGATATTCCTTTAACATCAATAAAGAAACCTTTGAATATAGATCCCCAAAAACCTTCCGGTATTCAGGAAACACTTGATCTAAAATGGTGTGAAACTGAAGTTTAGCCTCCACATACATATTCGTTACGATTTCCTGTTGTCTTGACATATTACGAAGGTCTAAAAGCTGAATTCCTCTAATTTTATGAGGTTCAAAATCCTCCTTGTAATACAGCACACACAACTGGTACGCATCGATTGCGTCCGTTTTTACCTTCCGTAAACTGGACTTCTTTGCCTGATAAGAAATAATCGGATTTAGTAAGATATATAGAATCCCTTGTTCCTCCATGTATTGAATAACAGGAGAATGGTAATGCCCTGTAGATTCTAAAATGACCATAGGCATCTGCCCTGTCACCTCTTCAATTTCTTTTAGAAATTCTAAAAAATGCTCTAACTCCTCTTTGATATGCTTCATTGAAAAGCTCTTCCCATACGGTTTAGATTGATCTAAAAATGCCTGAACTTGGCTCTCTCCTTTTGCCACATCCAGACCAACAACTGGATTCATTGTTTTTTCCCCCTCTACTTACTAACCAGTACCCCTAGTCCTCCATGTAGTGTCATAGCTTCGCTTGTTATACGAGATCTGCGTCCCAACCAGCCTCAAACATGTTTCTACAAGTAGGGGGCGGACAGTTTAGTTCACGGGATCAAGTCCCACGCACCCGTACGTCCTACCCTGGCTACTGATATAATAGATTCTATTAAAAAAAGGTCAACCAGTAATTTTTACTGGTCGACCTTATAATACGAACGCACCCGTTAGCATTCCTGTAGATCGTTAAATATCAGGTTTGAAAAAAATAGAGCCCCTCAGTAAGA
>NZ_VHIK01000052.1:0-30370 GCF_006680105.1 Bacillus sp. B4EP4a | reverse complement strand
ATACATACCATTTTTATTTAGTATAAATTGTATAATATATAAGTGATATATGAGTATTTCATTAAATTTCAGAGGGGGGGGGAAAAGTCCCGTAACGGGTAGCGGTAACTATTCTCAAGGAGGGAGATAAAGAATGAGGGTACAAGAAGTTTTAATAGAGAACCAAACCAAACGGTATATGCTTTTAGATCATAATGGGTTTCCTGTTCTCCCTGTACTTAAGTACATTAAATATTTAGATACAACAGGTAAAAGCAGCAATACACAAAAGACATATTGTTACTCCTTGAAACAGTATTTTACTTACTTAGAAGAAACAAATAAGGATTATAAGTACATACGGTTAGAGGACTTAGTGGAATTTGTTGCTTGGTTAAGCAGCCCATACAAAAGTAAAAATGTTACTTCTCTTAAACCAATTAAAGCAAAGAAAACGGAAAAGACAATTAACCTAACGGTTACGGCTGTTACAAATCTTTATGATTACTTGTACAGAAATGAAGAACTACAAAATGACATGGTTGAAAAGTTAATGAAACAAATTTTTACAGGGGGAAGATCACGTTACAAGAGTTTTCTGCATCATGTAAACAGAGACAAGCCTTCTGTACGAAATGTACTGAAACTAAAGGAACCTCGTAAGAGAGTGGAGATCTTAACAAAAGAACAAGTGCAGAAAGTGATAGAGGCAACAACCAATATACGAGATACCTTTTTGATTCAAGTATTATTTGAGACAGGATTGCGTATTGGAGAAGTCCTCTCACTATTCATGGAGGATTTTAAATTTGACCATCAAAAGGGGCATCGCATTCGTTTGGTAGACCGAGGGGAATTAGAAAATGGGGCAAAGTTAAAAACAGGCGAACGAGAGATTTTTGTATCGCAAGCCTTAATGAATTTATATGATGATTACTTGTATGAAGTCTTAGATGAATTGGATTTAGATACAAACTTTGTCTTTGTGAAGCTACGGGGAAAGAACGTAGGAAAACCAATGGGCAATTGGGACGTAGATGCCCTATTTAAGCGTTTAAGGAAGAAGACCGGAATAAGCATTCACCCTCACCTTTTTCGCCACACTCACGCAACAATGTACTATCAGAAAACGAAAGATATTAAACAAGTACAAGAACGCTTAGGGCATTCTCAAATTCAAACGACGATGAATCTATATCTTCATCCTTCGGAAGAGGACATTCGTAAGGATTGGGAAAAAGCACAGCCAGCATTTGAGATAAAGAAAAAGAACTGAAGGGTGTTAAGAGGGATGAAACATATTCAACAGGTACATATAGAGGAATTAGACTTTCACGAACGATTACAGCAAGAGCTATCAACTTATTCTGTGAAAACATTTCACAAAAATGGTTCTGTTACAATGGAGCAAGTGAAGAACTCCTCTTTCTTAGTCAATGATACTTGGAATGTTGACTTTTTAGGTGAGATAAAGCAGTTTGAAGAAATTGTAGAAAATTATAAGGGTTACGGAAAAAATGTTCGTTTCCAATTCACAAGCCCTACGGTCAACTTAGAAGTAAAGTATGTATGGTATCACAAGCTATTTAACGATGAATGGGCTTTAAGTAGTGTCATTGGTGGACAAGCAACAAGATTAAATAAATTAATATTGTTCATGAATCAAAAATACCCTACTACCCATTCACTTCTTGATTTGGACATTGAAAAAGCAGAGAGAGAATGGATATTTTGGTTAAACGAGCAAGGGATTCAGACACAAGAAACTTCGCAAAACACATATGGTGAATACACATACAAGTCAGGAACAGCAAACTTTTTACGAGTCTTACATACAAATCTTTTTGAACTAACGGACAATCGCGAAGAATGGGAAAAAGACCGATGGGATGTACGGATTTTGCATGAAAAGTATGGGATTTATTACAACAAAAGTAAATCCAACTTTTATATTGACTTCACTAAGATTGAAGAAGTCAATATACATCAACAAGTGAAAAGGTATACCAAACAAAGATTATTAAGTAAACATAATTTTACTTGGGGAACGGCACGTGATTATTTAAGATATTTACCCAAATTCTTTTCTTTCATTTTTTCGTTAGAACCAAAATGGAAAGATTTAAAGGGAATGAAGCGTTCACATATGGAACAATACCTTCAATGGCTACATAAATACGCTAAAAACAATTTAAAACAAAAAAATGCACATCCTGAAAAATATGTGAGACTGGCATTAGAGTACTTAGGAAAGTTTCTTTCGGATATTCAACGATACGAATATGAAATCGCCCCCGAAACTCATGTACAATTGTTACTTTTCCCAGAGGATAAGCCGAAGTTACGAAAGAAATCGGTTGATCAGATTGACTATATCCCTGACTATGTGTTAGAACAACTTTTCATCCACATCAATGATTTACCTAAAGATTTAATCCCTGTCGTGTGGGTTGCCTTCAAAACAGGACTTCGTATTTCGGATGTATTAGGATTAACCTCTAGTTGTTTAGTTCAACTAAACGGCAACTATTCAATTGAAACTGACATTGAAAAAACATATGTAAAAGGACATAGAGTCCCCATAGATGAAGAATTAGCAAATCTCCTTGCAGTCCTTATTCGACAATCGAAAGAAAATAGCAATCAAGACAATAATCCCGAAGGATTCATTTTTATTCGCTATCGTGGTTCTCGCAAAGGAAAGCCGTTTTCTCAAAGTTGGGTTCAACTTGCATTAAATACATTAGCAAAAGAAAAAAACATTACCGATGAAAATGGGAACCTATTTCATTTTAAAACCCATCAGTTCCGACATACGTATGCAGTGAAAATGTTAAATGGTGGTGCTGATATTTTAACAGTACAAGAATTATTAGCCCATGCCTCTCCTGAAATGACGTTGCGATACGCAAAATTATTAGATGATACCAAGAGAAGAGCATTTGAGGCTGTTATTAATCAAGGTGTATTCAGTTTTGACTTGAACGGTGAGGTTCAGGAAATTAAGGCTGGCGAAGACATTCCTATAGATATTTTAGATGCCTTGTGGCAAGACCATAAACTAAATGCGATGGACAACCCTTATGGTACATGTCACGCCCGTATTAATGGAAATTGCCCTCACATGGAAGAACCACCGTGTCTAACATGTAACGGTGGTAGCCCTTGTAAGGATTTAGCCATTGGCTTTTCAGAATTAGATGTACATAAGTATGAGTTACTAATTAAAACAACATCCAAAACTATTGATGTGTTAAAGAAACATGGTCGTGAAGAAATTGCGGAGAAAAACGAAAGAAACTTACAGCGTTATAAGGGGATTCTAAACACAATCCAAGAAGGAAACATTATCTTTGGCAGACAGAAACGAATGAAAAGAAAGCAAGGTGTAACGAATGGCTAAATATGACCGTACAGCCCAAATGAAAAGCATCCACGCCCAACGGAAAGCAAACACCTATCAAAAGGTAGATGATGCCATCAAAAGGCTCGTACGAGCCAATGAGAGAATTAACTTTAATAGCGTATCAAACGAATCAGGTGTGACGAAAGCTACGCTGTACAACAATGTCGATATCCGTGATAGGATTGAATCATTAAGGCAGCAACAGTCACAAGCACCTACACCAAAACAAGTGAAGCGAGAAATGAATGAGAGCAACAAGGATGCCCTTATTGAATCACTAAGACGGAAGGTGAAGAAATTAGAAGATGATAACAAACAACTTAGACACCAATTAAAAGTGGCTTACGCAGAGGTATATAAAAAGTTTTAGTATGATTTGAGAACCGTGTTCTCCCTGTTTGTTTTACTAGAAAAAGAAGTATCTTGTTATTCAACAAACGGGCCAGTTTATTGAAGAAGAACTCGTTATCTATTTATCCCTCTTTTCTATTTCTACTTGTACTTCTTGCTACTAAGTTGCATATTGATTTAAGGAATTCCATTTATTAAATTCACTGTTCACACTTTTATTTTACATATTCAAATTGTAATGTGACAAAATTGTAATCTAACTTCCTGTTACATCTATGGTGGGGAAAAAGGATGAATTTTATAGTATGTAACATAAGGAGGAGATTTACGTTGAAAAAAGTATTACAAACTAAAAACCTAACTAAATCCTATGGAAAGACACAGGTTTTAAAAAATATTGATCTGACCATAACTTCGGGTGAATTTACAGCTATTATGGGGCCTTCTGGTTCAGGAAAAACAACACTGATGAATGTGCTATCGACGATTGATAAATTTTCTGGAGGGGAAGTCTGGCTTGAAGAACAGGCGCTGTTAGATTTAAACAAAAAGGCATTACGCACATTTCGCCAAGAACGAATGGGTTTCATCTTTCAAGATTACAATTTGCTTGATACTTTAACTATCAAAGAGAACATTCTTCTGCCCCTTTCATTAAGGGAATTTTCTACGGATGAGATGGAAAGACGGCTGAGACCAGTTATTCAGGCCTTAAATATAGAAGAAATTCAGGAGAAATACCCCACGGAAGTTTCTGGTGGTCAGAAACAAAGGGCATCATCTGCACGTGCCATTATTACAAATCCTGCGATTGTTTTTGCAGATGAACCTACAGGCGCTCTTGATTCCAGATCAGCAACACAATTATTGGAACAGTTAGCGAGCTTAAATGTAACTCTTCAAACGACTATTCTTATGATTACACACGACTCCTATGCAGCAAGCTTCTGTAAACGTGTTATCTTCTTGCGTGATGGAGGAATCGTAAACGAGCTTTATAAAGGTGACCAAAGTCAAAGTGACTTCTTTGATCGAATCCTTCACATCCAGAGTGCCATGGGAGGGAATCAAAGGTGAACTTACTGAATATAACATTCCGGAACGTTCAGCGTAATTTCCGCGTTTATACGATTTATCTGTTTGCGATGATTACAGGTGTCATGATCCATTTCACCTTCTCATCACTGATGTATAACCAGGATATATTGGATGTACTCAACAATAAGGAAAATTTCCAAACCGGGGTGTCGATTGCCTCAGTGGTTATCTTCCTCTTTATCATTTTCTTTATTCTTTATGCTAACTCTTTCTTTATGAAGCAAAGAAAGAAGGAATTTGGACTCTATTTGCTTCTAGGTATGAAAGAAAGTCAAATTACACGAATGGTATTCATTGAAAATTTGATCATCGGATCATTCTCGCTTGTAATTGGAATACTTCTTGGCGGTCTATTGTCAAAATTATTCGGTATGTCATTAATGAACTTAATGCAATACGACAATGTCATTACGCTAAATTTCCCTTATCAAGCGATCGGCTCGACGATTATCCTGTTTCTCTTGCTAGCCATCATCGTAAGTATCCAAAGTTTCTTCTTGATCAGTCGCGTTCAACTGGTGGAGTTGTTTCATGCCAAAGAAAAAATGGAAAAACCCATACCTACCTCGTTTATTATGGCAGCTTTGTCGTTAGTGTTATTAGGAACGGCATTCTTTCTGATCAGCCGGGGCAAAGAATCTAGTATATGGCAAGAACACGCAACTATTGGCATGATTGCTGTAACAGTCGGCATTATCGGCGGCACGTACTTGTTCTTTCGTCAGTTCTCTGGCTGGCTGCTGCAAAAGATCAGCCAGAAGCATAATTTCCATGAAGGCAATCGGGTATTGTGGATCTCGTCATTACGCTTCCAAATAAGGTCGAATACGTTAAATCTTACCTTCATCTCTTTGTTCAGTGCGACCATCATTTTCTTAATTGGATTCGTTTCGATCAATTATGCTGTCCAGTTTGAGGCTGTTGGCAGGAATTTACCGAATGATATTGCGTTCCAGTCATTGGGTAAGGAAACAAACGATGAAATTGAATCTAAAATAAAAAATTCCGACCACTCAATAGAGTATCACAAAACTTTGGAAGCCTTAGTAGGAAAGCCGAGTACAGACATGAACCTTGCTTTTGAGAACCCTGAGTATTTTTCAAAGGACGTATTTCTTTTTCCTGAAAAAGCATATAACGAAATCATCTCATTGCGTGGCGACCAGGAGGAAATCCATTTAGACGGTACGGAAGCTGTATCCCTGTCACAAGGAATGGATTCCCCAAAATCCTTCCCCTCCGATCTGCTGCCACGTTTTAAAGTGAATGTAAATGAAGATATCACTCTAAAACTAGTAGAGAAGAAAGATTACGCATTATTAGGCTGGGCCAGCGACCCTGTTCAATCTATGCTAATAAAGCCCGCAGTCCTGATTATTTCAGATGACGTTTATCAAAACTTAAAAAGCACAGCCAAAACGATTCCTTTTGAAATTTATGAAATCGAAAATGAGAAGCAGGCTGAATCCTTATCAATTGATATACATGCCATTGTAACGAAGAAGCCCGGTACTTACTATTCTTCGTTTGCCGATGTGTATTCAAAGCAAATAGAAGGTTCATCTTTAATGTTATTTGCAGCAGCTTTCCTGGCTGTCATTGCACTGTTTGCATTGGCTAGCGTTATTTACTTTAAACAATTGCGGGAAGCAACGGAAGAACAGAGACAGTATTCCATTCTGCGCAAGATAGGTGCCGCAGACCGTGAATTGAAAAGCGTGATCCGTAAAAAACTTCTCTTTGTGTTCTTCCCTCCGCTAGTTTTAGGCTTTCTGCACAGCTGGCTCATTTTAAAATACTATATCCTGGATTCTGTACAAGATTTCCCGCAGCTTACTTCGATGATCTGGTTCATCTTTGCTATATACTTTGTGATTTATGTATTGTTTTATCTGTCTTCTGCAAATCTCTACTACAAAATCGCAAATCAGAAATATTAATTAGAAAACGCAATGGCCTTTATCATGGTCTCATTGCGTTTTTTTGCATAATAAAATATGGATCAACATTTTTGGGAAAGTGCATAACAAATTCGGTATACAAACCTGTTTCAGAGGTGCACGTGATATAGTGACCAAGTTTATTGGATAACTGCTGTGCTAAATATAACCCCATCCCTGTTGATTTTGTGTATGTACGCCCGTTAGATCCTGTAAAACCTCGGTTAAATATCCGTGGTAAATCAGTCTTTTCTATACCAATTCCATTATCTCTAATAATCAGCTGCTTTTCTTTTAAATCAGAACCTGTCTCAATCTTTATTTCCCCTTCTTCTTCCGTATACTTCAAGCAATTTGAAATTAATTGATTCAGGATAAATTGCAGCCATTTGGGGTCACTTTGGATGGTGGTTGGTTCAATCTGTAACTGCAGGCGGATTTTTTTGGAAATAAAAGTTTTGGAATGAGTTTTTATAACCTCTTTCACCAATTGGTCCAAATCACAATTCTTAATGTCATAGTCTTGATTAAAGTTATCTAACTTTGCATAATAAAGTGCCTGATCCACATAATGCTCTATCCTTGATACCTCATCATGAAAGCTCTTGACATCGATCTCTGTCTGCTGCATCAATCGCAGCACTGAGATGGGCGTTTTAATTTCATGGAACCACGATACAATAAAATCGTAATACTCGTTTTGTTTCTCATGAATCAGATTGAGAGACCTTATATGTTCCCTTTCCTTCTCTTCAAACAATTGCTGTAAAGAGGCTGCCTCTAAAGAAAGGTTCTCGTGATCTTCGTCACCCCTGGCTCGTATCGCGCGTAAATTTTGCTGATACCGGTACAAAAAGAAAATAATTAAAACGAAAAGAGTTAAAACCCAAGCATATAGAAAAGTGTTCCAGTTCCATGTCATATTGGGGTCCGTGTAAAACACGGCAGAAACCATACAAAAGATAAAAACAAATATAATGATATAAGGCTTCTCGTGTTTTAAAAATTGTAGGAACCTCATTCGATCAGATACCCCATTCCTTTACGTGTCACAATAAAGTCTTCTAATCCAATTCCAGAAATCTTACGCCTTAATCGATTTACGTTAACCGTCAGTGTATTATCATCGACAAACCGTTCATCATTCCAAAGAGCATGCATCAAGTCATCTCTGGATACAATTTTCCCTATTCTGCGCATCATCAATTGCAAAATGATAAACTCATTACGTGAAAGCTCAATGGACTGTTCATCAAATTGGATTGTTGAGTTTGTTACATACAATGACAAGTTCCGGTGCGTTAATTTTAGGTTATGGCCATTTTGATAAGTATAATTCCGGCGTAACAATGCACTGATTTTTGCTACAAGAACATCTAAATCGAATGGCTTCTGTATAAAATCATCCCCACCCATATTAATTGCCATGATGATGTCCATGTTTTGATTTCTGGAGGAAAGGAACAGAATGGGCACACTTGAGATTGCACGAATCTGCTGACACCAATAAAAACCATCAAAGGTTGGCAAATTTATATCTAATAAAATTAAATCAGGCTTTGATTTCTCAAAATCATCTAGAATGTGGTCAAACTCCATAATCTCCATAACTTCATATTTCCACTTCGTTAGCGTATCCGCCACTATTTTTCTAATCTTTTCATCATCTTCAATTATCATAATTTTAAACATAACAATCTCCTATTCATGGACTGAATCGATAAAGGTTTAACGTGCATTTTAGCATCCTAATACTAATTATTCCAAACTCCTGTCATTTGTACAATACGTCACTAAAGAATATGGCCCAATTGTTGAATAAAGATCAAACAGCACTCTTCAACTATCCTGCCTGTGGGGCTTAAGATCCCGTCAACTAAACAGTTCGCCCCCTACTTGCTTAAACATGATTTGGCTGGTTGGGACTACGATCTCGTATAACAAGCGAAGCTATGATACTACAAGAAGGATTTAGGGGTACCGGCAATATTCTTTAGGAGGAGATAATAAATGAATCCAGTAGTTGGTCTGGATGTAGCCAAAGGTGAAAGTCAGGTTCAAGCATTCTTGGAGAAGAAGAAGCCTTATCAAGGCAGTTTTAAAGTTACGCATACCATTGAAGGACTAGAAACACTCTTTCACTTTCTGAGAGAAATAGAAAATAGAACGGGGATCAAACCTCCGATTGGGGTACCGTCAACATTTTGACATAAAACCCACGCTAAGACATTTTTTACCATAAAAAAAACCGATAACCCTTACTCTAAGGGTACCGGTTCAGGATTTTATCGATTTAAAGGTCTTAAAGAGTTGAGTCCCGTCATTCTTTTTATATCAAAATTGTACTCTCCTAAAAAGTTAATATGCTCCCAGCCTAATGGCGAAATATGTTTTATCATCTGATCTTGTAATATCCCTTTTTCACTCATGACTTTTGTTGCTTCGGTGAGGTAAACCGTGTTCCAAACGCTTATCGCATTAATTAATATGTTTAAAGCACTTGCTCGCTGAAGCTGGTCTTGTAGTGCTCTTTCCCTGAGTTCGCCTCGTTTTCCAAAAAATAAGGCTCTGGCTAAGGCATTCATAGCCTCTCCTTTGTTTAATCCTCGTTGAATTCGTCGACGTATCGCTTCATTTGAAATATAGTCTAACATGAAGATCGTTTTTTCAATCCTACCCATTTCGCGGAGTGCCGTAGCCAAACGATTTTGCCTTGAATAGGACCCCAACTTTCCCATAATAAGTGAACCAGAAACTTTCCCTTCCCGAATGGAGTGGGCTAGACGTAAAACGTCATCATAGTTTTCTAGAATAACCTTTGTATTAATACGCCCTCGTAGTAGTTTTTCTATTGTTGGAAACTCACCAGGTTTATCTATTACATATAGTCGAGTATCAGACAGATCTCGAAGGCGAGGTGCAAAACGAAACCCAAGTAGATGGCTCAGTCCAAAAACTTGATCAGTATAACCAGCTTTAATTGTACTAGTATTAGAAGTAGTAATTAACGTATCCCATGTTATCAACTACTTCTTTTTTATTTCTTTATAGAATCATTATGTGTACTATGAAATTTATGGATATATAGTATCTAACGATTATAATCAATTTGAAGAACAAACAGAGGTCATCTTAGACAAGAACCCAATATATAACTCAACAACTTGGATTAATAATATTCCTGAAAGCATTTGCATATATCAAAGTTCAACGGATGAAAATTGTTCTGAAATAAAAGATAAAAATAAAATAGAGAACATTGTTGGCTTTATTAACGAAGCAATTGATTGGAATGTAGAAGTATTACTTCGTGAAAAAATAAGCGTAATTGATTTCGGAGATATGAAAATAAAAGTTCTTTATGAAAATGAAAAAGAAATTTATTTTCAATCAGATAAAGGTACAAAATTGATGAAATCAGAACCTGATTTCATTAAACTTACAAACCTCTTACAATAGGTCTTTTTTTACGGGTCCTTTTGTGCAATATCAAATGCTGCTATTTAGTTTAAAATTTTTGTGACCATCTTCCATTAAAGGGCGCGTTTGTTGAACAAGAAGTAAAAGGGCGATACATATTATATATGACTAATATGTATCGCCCTATATTTTTTATGGATTTTTACGATTTATGTCTTGATAAGTTAACCCTGCTTGTGTCTTAAGGCATGTGTAACTTAGAAATAAAGTTTGATCGTTCTTCATACTTCTTAATGAACTAAACCAGCTAATAGGATGTCAATATCTTTCTCTAAAATTTTCATTTCCCTTATTTTATACAATTTTTGGCCATGCCAAATAACCCTCCAAAACCCTTTTGGATGGATTTCTCTCTGTTTCACCAAACCGTTAATCAGGCTAAATCTAGGAACGTTTCTTTTCTCTTTAATAAAGCGTAAATCCAATGAAGCAACTTATTAATACAGGCAACGATTGACACTTTGGCAAGTTTTCCTCCTGATTTTTTCTTATCCTAGAATTCTTTAAGCTTTTTGTTCCTTGAACCTCTTATGTCGCATAGTACGGCAAGATACAAGGAATGGCTTAGTCTGGTCGAACCCCTTTTAGTCATACGATTAATGGTTGCCGTAAACTTACCCGATGAGTGAACACTTGGATCTACCCCAGCGAAGACAACCAGTTTTTTCGGATGATTAAACCGATCGATTTCACCAATTTCAGAGATAATCGTGGCTGCGATTTTTTCTCCTATACCGGGAATCAATTGGATGATCTTATATTCTTCCATTTCAATTGCCAGGGCCACTATACGATCTTCCACATACATATTCGTTACGATTTCCTGCTGTCTTGACAAATTCCGAAGGTCTATAAGCTAAATCCCTCTAATTTTATGAGGTTCACCTTTATAATACAGCACACACAACTGTACGCATCGATTGCGTCTGTTTTTACCTTTCGTAAACTGGTCTTCTTTGCCTGATAAGAAATAATCGGGTTTAGTAAGATATAGAATCCCTTGTTCCTCCGAGTATTGAATAACGGGAGAATGGTAATGCCCTGTAGATTCTAAAATGATCATAGGCATTTGCCCTGTCACCTCTTCAATTTCTTTTAGAAAATCTAAAAAATGATCTAATTCCTCTTTGATATGCTTCATTGAAAAGCTCTTCCCATACGGTTTAGATTGATCTAAAAATACATGAACTTGGCTCTCCCCTTTTGCCACATCCAGACCAACAACTGGATTCATTATTTTTTCCTCCTCTAATTATTAACCAGTACCCCCTAGTCCTCCATGCAGTGTCATAGCTTCGCTTGTTATACGAGATCTAAGTCTCAACCAGCCTCAACCATGTTTCTGGAGGACAGTTTACTTCACGGGATCAAGTCTAATACAGAGAGGGCGAACAAGATTGCCGTCACCAAGGCAGGTATCCCCGTTTTTCCACCTGCTGAGATTCCCGATGCACTATCAGCCATTAACCATTTTATCTATGTAAGATCAGCATTACTCCTCAAGGATAGGGGTTTATCGAAACGCAGACTTTACCTTTGTCGTAGCATTGCAAGTACTTCCAATCACTATTGTTTGTGTTCAAAAAAAGGCATGCTCCCTTCTTGGGGAATCATGCCTTTATGTAAGGAAAATAGATGTTGTAGGTAGGAACTACCCTAGGCGTTTCTTTCAACCCTATTCTAACTTAAATTAAATGTTTGACTGTTTATAGTATACTTATCGATTTTTTCCATGCTTGGTTCATAGCCAATTCCGGGCAATTCTGGAACCATGATTATTCCGTTTTCCACTGTAACTTCAGGGTCAATGATATCTTCTGCCCAGTAGAGGGAGGAAGCTGCGGTATCTCCCGGAAGAGTAAAGTTTGGCAGTGAAGTGATTGCAATATTATGCGCTCTTCCAATGCCTGATTCCAGCATACCACCACACCATAGCGGAATTTCATGTTCAAGACATAAATCATGGATTTTCTTGGATTCAGTCAAACCTCCGACACGGCCAATCTTAATATTAATAATTTTACAACTGCCTAATTTAATAGCTTTTCTAGCATCCTCCAATGAGTGAATGCTTTCATCCAGGCATATAGGTGTTTTTAACCTTGACTGTAAATCTGCATGGTCAATGATATCGTTATAGGCAAGCGGCTGTTCAATCATCATTAAATTAAAATCATCCAAGGCGGATAACCGGTCTATATCTTGTAAGGTATAAGCTGAATTTGCATCTGCCATGAGCGGGATTTCAGGATATACTTTTCGGACCTTGTCTATTAATTCAACATCCCAGCCCGGTTTGATTTTTAGTTTAAAGCGTTTATAGCCTTCACCGAGACGTGCTTCAATCATATCTAGGGTCGAATCGATCGAGTCCTTTATCCCGATGCTTACCCCCACTTCAATTTCCTTTTTTGTTCCACCTAACACACTTGAGAGAGAGGCATCTTGCTTTTTCGCATACAGATCCCAAATAGCACCTTCTAAAGCTGCTTTTGCCATATAATTACCGCGAATATGGGAGAAATATTTTTCAGAGAGTTCATCCGGATGCTTGATTTCATTTTTAAGAATAATTGGAATTAGATAATCCTCGAGTATATGCCAGTTTGTTTTTAAGGTCTCTTCATTATACAGAGGGTCGAGCATCGCAACCGATTCAGCCCAACCGGAAATGCCATCATCGCTTTTT
Source organism: Bacillus sp. B4EP4a (assembly GCF_006680105.1). NCBI lineage: Bacteria > Bacillati > Bacillota > Bacilli > Caryophanales > Bacillaceae > Bacillus > Bacillus sp. B4EP4a. The sequence goes on along the minus strand of NZ_VHIK01000052.1, from coordinate 17,427 downwards.
GCTTCTACAAGGATAAAATCCCTATTGTATTCCGTCCCAAAGCTAGTTGTAAAAGGTTCAAGCAAGTCTAGCTTAAGATGCCTTAGGATAACTTGTTTAATTTTCACTTGGAAATTCTCCTTTTGTGATAAAACTGTTAAAAGACACAGTCTTACCAATTTTTTATTAAATAGGCTGACAGCAGCCTGAAATTACGGGCTCTTATTAAAATCTACCTGCTTATTTCTTTGTTAGCACATAAAACTGAACGGGAATTTCTGTCATGGAATTCTTTATAAAATCTGTTACCTCCCATCCTTGCTGAAATAAATCGGTAAATATGTCCCTGGTTTTCATCCGCCATTCATTGGCTGCTTGACTATTTGTGACCCTTATTGTCCGGAAGTCCCTTGGAATGGCCACAAAAGCTGTATCACATTTTTGTTCAGGCAGCGGAAGAGTGAAAGATGGAACAGGCAATCCCTTTTCAATGGTCTCCCATTGAATAAGCGAGTTTTCTATCACAACATCCAGTGGAATTCCCCGTCCACTAGAATCCGTTGTCTTTTTTTTATCAATATGCCATTCGACAAGAAAGCGGTCAGAAGGAACTCCACTGTTTAAAAGGTCTTCCATTTCTCCATAGCAGTTTGCGATATATGTGGAACATCCCCCACCAAGCTTGGCTATATTCAAATACCCATTAATACTTTCTAAAGGATCGTAAGTCCAGGTAATAAGGGAATAGCCGAGCTTTAACGCTTCCTCACGTTGGGCTAACTTTAACTTCTCCCCTATACCTTTGTTGCGAAATTGCTCATCTATGCCTAGAATATGTGAACAAAGATAGGCTGATTTACCATTAAAACCCGGAAAGCTGTATTGAAATCCAATCAGCTGACCCTCGCAATAAGCTCCTAAAACCAAACCACCGTTTTTCACTGCTGTTATGGTTTGGTGTGAGGGGATTGAATCAGTATCTCCCCAAATGTTAGATTCTAGCTTTCTTACCTCCTCAAGTTCTTCAATTCGATGAAGGGAACGAATTACAATTTCCTGTGGTTTCGCCATGGTCAACCTCCTAATAAAAGCCTAAGCGCCTTTATTGCCCAAACAACCATAAGCTGGTCAAGTTAGTTAAACGGCTGTTCGCTTGTCGGGCTAGGCACTTAACCCCTTATTTAATATAAAATGTAGTACTTCCCTATCTTTTTGACAAAGAAGTCATTCCTGACTACTGAAATCAGCTTCTTGCAATGGAATCCTTTTTGTTCGCTTTACGATTTTATAGCCTAGAAAAGCCAGGAGAAATAAAGGAAGCCCGATATAAGAAATTAAAATTCCATACCAGTCAATCTCAGGGCCGAAAAAAGCAGAGTAATTTTGTCCCAGGATAGCTGTAACACATAAAATTGTGGCTAATATCGGACCGAATGGATACCATTTTGAAACATAAGGCAAATCTTTCAAATCTCTTCCTTGTGCAATAAACGCCTTCCGGAAACGATAATGTGTTATCGAAATTCCTAACCAGGATATAAAACCAGATAAACCTGCAGCATTTAATAACCAAGTATAAATAGTGCCTTCACCGAAAAGAGAGGTTAGAAAGGCTGCCATCCCAACGATGGTAGAAAAATACACAGCGTTCACTGGAATGCCGCCTGCATTCACTTTTTTTAGAAACGAAGGTGCTTTTCCTTCTTTCGCCAGCACCCAAAGAACGCGAGAAGCTCCGTACATAGCGGAATTGCCTGCTGAAAGAACAGAAGTAAGAATGACCACATTCATAACGGAGGCAGCTATGGCAAGCCCTGCGTTTTGAAAAACTAATGTGAAGGGACTTACCGCAATATCTTCAATATCCGAGCTTAACAAACGCGGATCGTCATAGCTGATTAAAAATCCAATCACAATGATCGCCAATACATAAAACAAGAGCAGTCTCCAGAAGATTTGCTTAATAGCCTTGGGAATATTTTTTCTCGGGTTTTCACTCTCGCCTGCCGCAATTCCTACTAACTCAGTGCCTTGAAAAGCAAATCCAACCACCATAAAGACACTTATTATGGATAAAAAGCCACCTTTAAACGGTGCTTCCCCTTTGGTGAAATTTTCAAAACCTACGGCATGACCGCCCATTATTCCAAAAATCATTAATAATCCTACTGCTATAAAAATGATAATCGTTAAAACCTTTATAATGGCAAACCAGAATTCTGATTCTCCATATCCTTTTACCGATAAGATATTCAGGCCAAATATGATTGCAAGAAATAATGCGCTCCAAATGATGCCCGGGACAGAAGGCAGCCAAAATTTCATGATCAGGGAGGAAGCTGCTAATTCCAGAGCGACTACGATTGCATTGTTATACCAATAGTTCCATCCGATCGCAAATCCTAAAGCCGGATCGACAAACCTTGATGTATATGTGCTAAAAGAGCCTGTAATAGGAATAAAGGCGGCCATTTCCGCTAAGCTTGTCATCAGAAAGAAAACCATGATCCCGGCAATTATATAGGCAGCTACAGCTCCTCCAGGACCCGCGGTATGAATGATGGAACCGCTCGCTAAAAATAGTCCCGTTCCGATGGTTCCGCCGATTGCAATCATGGAAAGATGCCTTGGTTTGAGCTTGCGCTCCAGCTGTTTTCCATCAGAAGCTGCTTGGACATCCGTTTGTGATGCGAGTGCGGTATTTTTCATGAAACACCTCTTCATTAGATTTTTATAGTGAAAAATTCTCTTCTTCTGTCGCCATCATTACTGTGTTAATTAAAATTTTCGTTCCATAAATAAGTGCTTGTAAATTAAATTTCATATCCGGATGATGCAGACCAGGAGTTAGATCGCAGCCTAATCCTATCATTGTTGCGGTTATATCAGGATTTTGGGCTGTATAAAAATGAAAATCCTCTCCTCCTTGAGAAACACAAACTGGAACGACATTTTCCGTCCCAATGATATCTCCTATTGCGATTTCAGCCAGCGTTATCGCTTTTTCATGCAAGGTCGCAGCTGGAACAAATTCTTCCGCAGACCAGGAGATGGATGTACCAGTTTGCACCATTGTCTGGTCAATAGCTTCCTTTGTTAAGCTATTTAGTTCATTCATTACAACATTTGACTGTGCTCTGGCATCAATTGCAAAGCCAGCTGTTTCCGGGATGACGTTTGATGCTTTGTTGTTTGTTTCAAATTGAGTCATTTTGATGGAATAAGGAGTTTCGGTAACTAGATTAATCTGCTGTAATTTTTGTATAAGCAAAGCCGCTGCCTCGATGACATTTATTCCATCTTGCGGTCGGGATGCATGGGCCTGAATACCTTTGATTGTTCCCCTTATTGTTTCGGCAGAGCCATGGACAATGACGGGGGAAGCTTTCATATAAGGAACCTCCGTACTGGGTCTTACATGTACCCCGAATAAATATGTAACATCCTCCAATGCGCCATCATTGATCATTTGAAGAGCGCCTTCACCTTTTTCTTCCGCAGGCTGAAATATAAATCGGAGAGTGTGTTTAGGCCGGATTCCACTGGAGGCAATGGCCAATGCTGTATATAAAACCATTGTGCTATGTGCGTCATGTCCACATGAATGATTGGCCTTTACAATTCCATCTACTTCCTGAACAAGCGCATCCATATCAGCCCTTAATGCCACAACCTTTTTTGAAATGCCTGGAATCTCGGCAATGATTCCATGATGGCTCTGAAATGTTTTTGTGGCTATTCCCGCTTTCCTAAGACATTTTAATATATAGCAAGACGTTTTTTCCTCCTGCCAGCTTGGCTCAGCCAAAGAATGCAGGTCATGGTAGGACTTTATCAATGATTCTTGATGCTGATCAATATATTGAATCGGGTTCATAATGAAGCACCTCCTCCTTTACATGAATTTTAACTTTATTAAAAACTCATTCATTAAACACTTCATAACTTGAATATAACCTTTCTAATTTTTGCTGATGGGTATGGATCCGTTTTTCGTCTTTTTGATGTATACCTGCAATAACCAAGTCCAATAAGCTAATGACGGAAGCGATTGAATTGGTTCCGGTTTCTGCGTTTTCTTCAGTTGTCAATGCAATATCAGCGATGCGGCCAACAGGTGACAGAAGGCGGTCTGTAACTGAAATTAAACAAACTCCTTGTTCTTTTGCACATTCAGCAACTTTTAATGTTTCATTCGCATACCTCGGAAAGGAAAAAACAACTATCACAGACTTGTTAGTAAGGTTACAAAACTTTTCATAGAAGTCACCTGTTGGTGAACATAAACTTACATTTTCCCTTAATGAACTTAGCGTATAGGAGAACCAATAGGCGGCAGCATGGGAAATGCGATGCCCTGCAATTAATATTTGGTCAGCCTGGATCAAGACATCGACTGCTTTCCATATATCCTGAACGTTCGTATGATCTAATAGATGTCTTAAAATATGAATTTCGTTTTCTATCACTTTGGTAAATGGGTCTTGCTTGTCATCAATGCGAAGAATGGAATCACTATTGGATAAGTCTATATGATTTTGGTGCAGCAGCTGTTTTTGAATTCTGGCCTGCATTTTACTAAACCCTTCAAATCCTAATGAATAGGAAAACCGAATGACCGTCGTTTCACTAACTTCCGCTTCCCGACCAATTTGAAATGCCGTTTTAAAGGCGGCTTCATCCAAATTTTCAATCAGGTAAGCGGCAACTTTTTTTTGACCTGCCGATAAATGGTCAAATTTTTCCTTTACCAATAATTTAAAAGGAAGATGTTCCAAAACATTACCCCTTTCCGACGAATTAAATACTTCTTATTCTAAAAATGATGAAGGTAATCCTTCTTTGTTTTATACACTATCACAATTTAATTAGAAAAAGAAGGAGATTTTTGATTTTTTTGATAATTAATAACTTCAAATTTCAATCAGATAATATGCCTTTTAGTTAAAAAGCAAAAAAACTATAAGAAGGTAGGCAAATTCGAAGAAAAGCCATTATGCCTACAGTTTTTTTCTAAAAATCCATTACAGTTGATTGGAGCGGGTGTTCGAGACTCCTGCTTAGAAAAGCGCGTCTAGTGGAGACCCTGCAGGCGCAAGCCGAGGAGGCTCCCGGGACCGCCCGCGGAAAGCGAGTACCCTACGTTCCAATCAACGTTTAGATTTTACAAACCCTCAAAAAACATTCCAGTTGATTTTTAGAAATCCGCTCCCTTCTTCATTTTTATTTACTTTATTTGTAAATTTAACATTTTCATTGACATTTAACTTCAGGATATATGTTAGAATATTCTGTAGTTTCAACTTTTTCAAGGGGGGCAATTTAATGGGAGAATCACTTAAAGGACACGAACTTTTACAAGTTTTAACAGAGGGGAAACAACCTCCGAATTGTGATCTAACGTTACAGATTGAAGCAAATTATGCCCAGGATGGAATTGCGAGAGGTGTATGGAAAGTAGATGAAAAGTTTATTAACGGAATTGGTGTAGCAATGGGTGGATTTGTCACTTCTGCAGCAGATATTATGATGGCTTATGCGATATCATCTAAATTAAGTATCGGACAATCCTTCGCATCCATTGATTTACATACTACCTTTCATCGACCAGTGAGATTAGGAGACGTACAGGTTGAAGCAAAAGTAGACCGAATCGGAAAAAAAACTGCTTATGTACTCGCAGATTTATTTCAAAATGATAAAAAAGTGGCAAGTGTTGTGTCATCAGTTATGATCCTTTAAACCAGATAAAAAAGCATGTTGCACAAAAAAGCCCTTCGTAACATGCTTCTTTCATTTAGACAATTCGATAAAATCAAGAACGCCCACAAGATTCACCGCTTCGCCTAACCACTTGATTGTAATTTCAATTTTATATTTTCTTTGGATAGACACATCATCAAACAAACCATCGCAGTACAGGGTTTTTGAGATCCATGGTGAATAGACCGTAATCAAGGACGACCATTTCATCATTCTCGTTATATCCGACATTATCTAAACGCAAATCTATTGGTATAATACCGTGCCTTATGAATTTTAATTCCACCTTGATCAGTTTCCTATATTCCTTGATTGCAAACGGCACTTTCGTGTCCACCTTCTTCATGATAATCCAGCCCGTCCCATGCTCCTTAACTGGACATAAATACTTTTTGACTTCCTCATTACAGTTATTATATATATAGGCTTCATTTGCAGTGCTTATTAGTCCTACTTCTGACAATGCAATTTTTAAAATATATCCATTATTTAAATCATAGACGACTCGGTTAAAACCATGCCCGATCATTTTATACTTGAACTTTAGCGTTTTTCTGGCGGTAGATACTAATTGTCCAGCAGTTATATAAAATTGGAATATCCCTATTTGAGATATCCAGGACTCAATGGCTGTTATCTCTTGCCGGGACAGCATTGTATTTTTATTCGGCTGTTGTTTCCTTCCCTTACCATTGTCAATAGGCCACATTCCTTAAACGTCTCCTTTTTTAAAAATTTGTTTCTAGAGAGATGGGATTCCATGGATGAAAAAACAATAGAAGAATAAATGCATGTTCTAAGTTTTTCAAGATTTCCCCTTCGTTATATGATATGTCTTTATTATAAAACGGCTTGTACTGTAGCTGAGGATACTAGAAAAAACTACAAATATTTCAATGAAGGGAAGGAAAAAGAGAAACCTGCTTATTTTTGAGTCTTCTTAAATAAATTCAAAAACCCCGGAGTTGGCCTTGAAAGCCACCCCGGGGTTTTTGAATTTTCATATTGTTATCGTTTTTGGCAGGTATGCGTCGCCTTTTCATGTACTATGCTAATAAGTCAACATCTTTTGGTTGCTCCATATGATTATTCTTTTTAATGGATAGCGCAGCAATTATAGAAATGGCGGAACAAGCGATTAAGAACCAAAAGGCGCCATTGTAGGATCCTGTAAGGGTGATTATAAAGCCCATGACAAGAGGTGATATGAACCCTGCTGCCTGTGCCCCCATATTAATTACTCCCATTGCGGAACCGATAACCTGTTTAGACATGATTTTATGCGGCAAAGCAAAGGCAACTGTAAAGGCAAAGCTTTTAAAGACCATACAAAGGTTCAAATATACCATAGCTGCTACAAGGGAGGTCGAGGTAAACATCATATACAGGAATATTCCTGACATGAGCATGCCAAATGCTGCATAATATTTTTCTAAGTTATTAAAAAACCTGTCAAGAAGCCATCCGCTGAACAACATAGCAACTCCAGTAGAAATACCCGGTAACGCTGCATAAAAACCCATGGACAACAGATCCATTCCTCTTGCTTCCATCAAATAGGATGGAATCCAGGAAGAAAGTCCCCAATTTACTATTCCGGCAGCAAACCACATGACGGTTATTTTCCACAAGCCGGAATTCATCAGCAATTCCTTCATTGGAATTCTATTGTCTTTTAATGGAGCAGTGCTTTCATTTGGTTTAAAATATACCCAGAAAGCTATCGTTAACAATATTCCTAGCAATCCGATTACATAAAACATGTTTCTCCAGCCCATAAATAAAATCATCGGCGCAGCCACTAGTGGGGCAAGTGCCATCCCAAAGTAATTGGATGACATCAAGTAAGCAGAAGCCTTTGGCCTTTCATCCCGGGGAAAATAATCCGCTATCCCCTTTTGGGAAGCTGAAGGATATCCTCCTTGACCAAGCCCGAAGAGAAAACGTATGACAAGTAACGAAATAAGAGACCAGGCAAAACCGGTAAATACGGTAAAAACAGACCATACAATGATGGACCATATTAAGACTCTTCTCGAACCCAGTTTATCTGTTAGCCATCCTCCTGGTATTTGCATGATAGCATAGGATAAGAAGAAGCTACTCAAGATTGCCCCGACAGCAGCAGCATCCAAATTAAATTCTTCCTTAATAGATACAACAGCCACACTCATGACCATCCGATCCAAATAATCAACCAGATAACCAACGAACAGCAAAAATAATATAAAGTGCTTATTTTGGGACCCTCCAATGTAACGCTTCATCTTATTCCTCCCTTTTTCTACTAATCCTTCATTTTTCTTTCCATGGGCAAATTAATAGGGATTATCTATCGATCTTGAAATGTTGCCACTTTATCTATTGAACTTTGGAACCTTCTAATTACCTTCCCCTCTCGTGCTCCTGTGTATTCCCCATGATAAACGGTTAATTTTCCATTTATATAAACCACATGTATGCCTTCAGGCTCTAATAGCGGCTCTTCAAATGTAGCTCGATCTTTAATTTTTAAAGGATCAAATATAACAATATCTGCCTGATATCCCTCTTTAATTAATCCCCTATCCTTTAATCTCATTAGCTGCGCAGGAGCACCTGTCATTCGACGAATCGCTTGTTCAAGCGTCAAAGCTCCTTCTTCCCTAACATATTTGCCTAATACTCTCGGAAATGTCCCATATAATCGGGGATGCGGTTTACCTCCAAAAATCCCATCGGATCCTACCATTTGCAGTGGATGGCACATACTCAGCAAAACATCTTCCGCAAATCCCCAATGAATAACCATTGCTACATTCCCTTTTTCCTCAATGAGAATATCAAATGCGGCATCTTCAGGGGATTGCTGCCTGATTTCTGAAATTTCAATCATGTCCTTACCTTCTAAGCATTTATTAGAATCCGTTTGAACGGAGGTAATAATGATATTTTTCCAGCCACAATTCAAAACCCAATTTTCATACTCTGTGTTTGTTTTAAATTCATCTGAGATTCTTTTTCTGAATTCTGGAATATTCAATCGTATTAGCGTTTCTTCCGTTCCCCCTGAATGCATCCAAGGTGGAAGTATGGCATGAAAAACGGTTGAAGCGGCTGAATATGGATATTGATCAAAGGTAATCTCAATACCTTCCTCTCTAGCGGCATTCATCTTGTCCAGCGCTTTCTTAAATTTATCCCTATTTCCCTGGCCAATTATCTTAAAATGGGAAATATGTAATCTTACACCGGATTGTCTGGAAACATCTATGACTTCATCCAAAGCTGATAAAGAGTGAATGCTTTCATTCCGAATATGGACAACGAAACAGCCGTCATATTTCGCAGTACCCTTACATATTTCAATCAATTCTTCCTTATTGGAGAAAACATTTGGGGGATAAACTAATCCTGAGGACAAGCCTACTGCTCCCATACGCATTCCTTCCTCGACCATCAAACGCATTTTTTCCAATTCTTGTTTAGTAGCCACTCTATCCTCAAATCCCATGACCAAGGAACGAACCGCGCCATGAGGCACAAGGTAAGCCGCGTTGCCTATCATTTTTGACTTTTCTAGAAATGAAAAATATTCATCAATGCTATTCCATGGCCACTCCCCAATATCGCCATTTAGTCCACTTAATTGTTTTTTCCATAACGGCTTTGTTTTTTCCGATACAGGAGCAACAGAAATACCATCCTGCCCAAATAATTCTGTAGTCACACCCTGAAGTGACTTTATTTTATGAACTTCAGGAACAGTACAAAGTAAATCGGAATGAACATGGGGATCAATAAATCCTGGTGAAACCGCCAACCCATTGGCATCTATAGTTTGCTTTGCCTGTTCGCTGCTTAAATTGCCCATAAAAGTAATTCTTCCATCCTTGATTCCAATGTCAGTTTTCGTCCAAGGGTTCCCTGTTCCATCATAAACCCTTCCATTTTTTATTATCACGTCAAGCATTTGACCACATCCTCTATATATTAGTTAGACTTAGTTAGACTAATTGATGATTTAAAATAGGATCAAAAGGGTAAATCGGTCTGCTTATATTCTTGTAATCAAAGGTTGATAACTTCACACTGCTTAACCCAGGCGAGTCAACCGTTATAATTTCTTTAGCAATAGGCATGAAGGCTGCGCGAAAATGGTGAGATGATTTCAAACCAACAATACTTGATTTCTCAACATCTATTCCATGAAGGAGGAAAACTTGTTCATCAAAAGTCTGGGAATTTACAGAGCATACAATGATATCCATGTTTCCAACCAATAATCTTGCACTTCTACCCAGGTTCACTTTGCTTCCTTTCCACATCGGTGAGGATTGAATAAACTTGCCATCAGATAGACTTTTTACATAAGCTGATATTTTTAGAGGGCTGCCGTGTAATGTATCTGTTTTACCGCCTAATTCGACTTGAATTAGGGAACCCACACCTTCTTTATGCGCCATTTCCGCAACTCCTGGATCAAAAATAAATCCAAAGCAGCTATTTGGAATGTTTGCTTCAATCATTTCCTTCAATAAAAATGTGCCATCTCCTGGTGTACCTGCACCAGGGTTATCGGAAGCTTCATTAATGATGATGGGCATTTCCTTCTGGGAGGAAGCATATGTAATGGCTTTCTTTGGTGAAGGCAATATAGGAAAAAATTCATCTTTCTTCTCAAAAATTCTAACAGCTATATCATCTGAAATTTTTTGTGCTAATGAGGGTTCATTGTTCGTAATGGCAATTACTGAAACTCCTGCGTGAGGGATATCTGAATATGGGAAGCCGTGAAATAAGGTACAATCAAGGACCTTAGGATGCTTTTCCCATTCCTGGCACCATTCATTGATTTCTTTAATTGGAGAATAGTAGGAAGTAGTAGTAGGAATAAGTAATGGTAATTTAGTTAGAGACATTTCCGGGTTAACTTTACCTTGAATGATACAAGCAGTTACATCAATCGCTTCTATCCCCCTTTCATAGGAATCCGTATGAGGGTAATCTATATTGCCGAGTAGTACATCTGCTTCTTTAACCATGGTTTCCGTAATATTACCATGGAGGTCCAATGCAGCTACGATTGGTATTTCTGATCCCAAAATGCTTCTTAATTCCGATAAAATCTCACCTTCAATATCGTCAATTCCTTCTGCTACTCCTGCTCCATGAAGAAATAGACAAATCCCGTCCAGTTTGCCCGAATTCATAATGCTTGATATTAATAGATTTTTTGCTTTTTGAAACGTTTCAGGTGTTATCGTTCCTGATGGATTGGCCATGGCTGCAAAGGTCGGCACAATTTCAATCCCTAGCTCTTCTCCCCGATGGATCATCCCACCCAAATAATCCAATACACCAGTATGCCTATCGAGAAGTTCCTCTCCTTGGGTCCATTCCCATACTTTAAATAAGTCGACTGTCGTTCTTACCCGAGAAAACGTATTCGTTTCGTGAGCCAACTGACCAATTGCTATTCTCATTAAATTACCCCTTTCTTCACTAGTATGAATAATAAAAATCCTATCTGACTGACTCCCTGGAAAATTGAAATTCATATAACTGTCGGGGTCTCCCCCGGTTAATGGGCTGTTCCTCACCCACGATGACAGCTAAATTCGTATTTTCAAGGGTATTCAGGATTCTCCTAGCGCTCCTAATGGTCAAACCTAATCCGTTAGCAAGATCATTTGAAGTGATGCACCTATTGCCAAAGCACTCACAAAAGGAAAGTAATTTGTTTATGGTTGCAATACTGAGCCCAGCTGTTTTTGCTAAATTCATTAGATGTGGGTCATCACTCCGCAAAGAATATTTCAATTTCCCATCTTTTCCGACTGGCCCAAAAACAGTTCCATCCATGTCAACCACAAAGCAACTCGGTTTATTAACTCTCGCTTTCATAAGTGCTTTACGAGCACTCACTTCCGCTTCGTTTGCTGTATGTCCAAATCCTATTCCAATGGTGGTCTCTACATCAATTTTCATGGCTATCTCATCTAATAGCGGTGCTTTTTTATATTTGTGGGTAGTCCTTTCAATGGCGCCCCGAGTGGTTATAAATCGGACTTCATCTCGTTCTGACCAGTCAAAAATAGCCTGGACCTCTTCACAAAAATCGATTAGAAGATTTTGAAGTGCAGCCTTTTTTCGCTGTTCTCCATATTCTGATATGGGCTTTTTTAAAGAAGAAAGCAAATTATTAAAATGCAGGATTCCAATGGCAATTTGTGTATCGCTTTGAAGCAAGGCCTTCCCCTCCAAAAGGACATTATTCAAGCTAGTTCGAATGGCGGACATAGTAGGGAGAACCCTGAATACTAGTACCCCTAGCCCTTTTAACGATTCGTATACGGATTTAACACAGGTAACGGCCACCTGAGTTTGATTATTTTTCCATAATTCATAATGAAAATGAACCAATTCATCCGCTTTTTGATCAGCTTTCAGAAACATCTTTTCTGGATATATTTCTAAATCCTCAAAACACTCTTTTACTTCTCTATTTGGCAATGTGTCTATACTAATCCTTAACGGTTCCTTGATTGGGTTAAAAGAAGTTTCTGTAATGATCTTAAAAAGAGTACGATACAAGGATGTTCCTGTTGAGGGAATAAACACCATAGGCTTTTTAACATTTTGATTCTTTGCCATTTGATAAGGAATTATGCCTAAAAAGAATAAAACATCCGCCTCGTCGACTCTTCTTTTAATCACATCTATTGTTTCCTGTTCATGTTTGTAAGGTGCAGGTAACATGGTAATGTCAGAGTACGATTGACCGATAGTAAACACTAGTTCTACTAAATCTATAGGACCTATTACTAATACTTTTGTATTCATCCGATCCTCCACTTTTATTTTTCAAATAATACTGAATAGTAAGTTTTTATTATTGTTTATAACTTTAACTATCTAAATAATAAAAGTAAATGTCTGTTAATGGACCGAAATACGTTTTTTTGAGCAATCAGTTATTTATTTGAGCTTTCTCCATTCCTTTTCACTAGAGAATACTATATCTTCGTGCATCCAGTTGACCTAGGCCTTTATTGATCTATTATCGATATCATATATTAATTGGGTAATATTAGGGAAAATATGTCTATTTGCCGCATATCATTGTTTATCAAGACCTACATTTAAAAAATATAGATAAAATTAAAGGACATTACATATTAGTTTATATCAAATAGGTAATGTCCTTTATTCATTAAAAATCGTGCTCGATTATGGAAGAATACTTAAAGGAATTTATGGATTTGAATTTGTTGCCATACAATTTTATAAATGTATGAAAAAAGGATGAGGATTGTGCCTATTAATCCGTTTGAAAAATATTCAATGACATGGAAGCCGACATTAAATCGAGAAGATAGACCGATTTTATCAGGCATTAGCTAAGCAGTAGAATGTAACATTATAGAGGGGCGTTTAGTTCCAGGCACAAAACTTCCACCGCAAAGAGAGTTAGCAGACTATTTGGATGTGAATCTAAGTATGCTACCAAATCGTGTATCATATCAACCTTTACATGATGAGTATAAATGGCTATACATTGCGTAGGATATTTTGCTAATCATATCTATATCCATTGGAAATTAGATACCAATACAGGAACCTAATACTTCAGTTCTTACTGGGGAAATTGATGTTTTTCATGCATGAAAAAATGCCCGATTCCATAATATTAGAATTGGACATTTTATAAAGCTATTAAAGTTAAGGTAAAACTGCTGCCCATTAAATATACGTCTACTTCCCGGCCTTCGATCCGGGAGTAAATAATTTTTCTTGAAATTTACTTGACATGGATATAAGCGATAAGATTACAAGGGATTCACATCGCCGTGTGTTTATGCTACGGCTCTCGAGTCGATTTTCTGTTTCCGTTTGTTCTTGTTCTTTTTCTTATACCACCACATATAGACACCAGTGAACATCAGTATAGATGGAGTAAGACCACCGATAGCATACAAAATTTTAGTAAATAAGCCACCAAAACTACCGGTATGTAATGGAAAGTGCCATGTTTGATACATAAGCCCACTATTAACACGTGGATCTAGCTTGCCCACTACTTTTCCGCTATACTGATCTAACCATACTTTTACATTTCCATTCCCTGGATCGAATGAACCGCTGAGACGAAATTCCACTGCGCCTTCTGGAGTTCCTCTTTCCACCTTTTCGGGCATTCTAACTTGCATAAGTGTTCCCTGAGGTACTGCTTTTTCAGCTCTACTTATCAATTCATCAAGTGGAAGCTTTCCAGTGGGAAGGGCTTTTGAGATAAGCTGCTCTTCTGGAGGCATTACCTTTGCTTTTGCACCAAACCAACCAAAAATCATTTCATCATACACAAAAAGTGCTCCTGTTAACGAAACAACCAATAAAAACGGAATGGAAACTCCACCAATGACTTTATGTAGATCATATTGCCGTACATAAGGGTTAGCATTACGTCTTAAAATAAACCCACGCGCCCATTTTTTAATCCCCGGCCACCATAAATATAATCCTGATAATGTAATAAAAAAGAAAATAAATCCAATTGTACCGATGATTTTATCACCATTGAAATCTTTTAACAGCAGCTTTTCGTGAAACTCCGCTATTAGATTAAATAATGCTTTATCCCCTAATGCTCCGTTTATGTATCCTGTTCCTGGATCGACAAATATGTTTTTTTGTTCTTCTCCTTCTTTAAGGCGGAATAGGTAAACTCCTCGAGCGTTAGGTTCACTTGGAGTGTATACACGGTCAATTTGACCTTTTGGATGTGATTCTGATACAACCTGCAAGGCTTGCTGGTACGTAACTTTTTTTCCTTCTGTTACTTTATACAAATTAGGATGCAGCATGCTGTTTAGTTCAGGTTCAAAGACAAGCAAACTTCCTGTTAAGCCAATCAGTACAATAAAAACACCTGCTAGCATACTAAGCCATAAATGAATTTTTGCGATGATTCTACGTGTTTTCATAGAAATGCCTTCTTTCCAAAAGTAGTATGAAATTATGAATGATAATCAATACTATAAAGAGAATGATTATCATTGTCAATAAAAACTAGTAAAAGCCTATATAACCCTTATTTGATAGTCTTTAGATGAACTTAACTAATAAAAAGAGATGCCCCAAAAGTTTTACTTCTGGGACATCCACTTTTAGAAAATGAGTTCAACGTGTAATTTTTTTCTGGAAAGGTTGGACAGGAATTTAGGGATTGCTTTTTTTACGATTAGGCTTTGTTAAATAACAATCTTGTTCATCAAAAAAGGACCAAATTTTTTGGTCCTTTCGTTTGTTACCATCTTCAAATCCCTGCACCATCAAGCCTTGCTATGTATAAATACACAGTCACCAGCATTGGTGTTTTTTATTGTTTATATAGGTATAATCCATACCGTAAAGACCTACAGCTTCATGCAGACGTGAACAATGAGCTTTATGAAGTGAATCAGCAAGAGTTCAATGGACATTTAATTTTTGGAATTTAACTGCATACATTACGTTTTCTTAACATGTGGTCCTGACATAGTCAGGGTCTATTTTTATATATGGCATGGTCTGAATGTCAGACTCAATTTAGAATTAGTAATCATTAGTTGAACAATTAAAGGGCCGATAATATCGGTTCTACTAAAATAAAAGTTTTATAAGAAAATTAGGAGGATACCATAATGGCAAAAAAAGAATTGTTTGGATTTATTCAATGGTTGGCAATCTTGAAGACCCAAGGGATTCAGCTCTACAATCTTATCAATGACTGTCTTATGTTATAAAAAACAGTTTTTACACGATTTTATATACAATATTGCATACCTTTTTTGTTTACTTTATCTGAAATGTGTGTTATTAGCAAAACGCTTTAACCTTTCCTCAGCATCTTTTACATCCTTTTCATTAAGTGGAAGTTTTTTTAATCCAATTTAAAATGGTTCATATTTAGGATTTGACCAAAACACTTCCTTTGTAGCAACTAACACTTTATTAAAGGATATTCTTTTACCAATCTTGAATAGTTTTCATCACTCTTCTCATCCATAGGTATCGTAACTTTTTTCTTTATCTACTTATTGCCATTTAATACCCTGACCTTAATGTCCAGAAGTCATTTTAATACCTACTGCCCCTGCAATAATACACATAATAAATAGGGTTAATCTTAAACTTCTAGGTTCATTAAAGAAGATCATTCCTGCTAAAACACTTCCAACAGAGCCGATACTGGTCCAAATTGCATAGGCAGTCCCCACTGGAATAGAAGTTAATGACAAAGAAAGAAAATAAAAGCTTAAACTCCCCAAAAAAAGACACGCTACAGAGGGGAGTAATTTTTTAAACCCGTCTGCACGTTTCAGGCTTATAACACTGCCAATCTCGGCAAATCCGGCAATAAGAAGAAAAAACCAAGCCATTGAATCATCCCCTAACCTTGCATAAATCATATCATTTCCTTTAATGTTTAGGTTGTGCCGGATTGATTTTTATTCCAATTATCCCTAATATCATTAAAGCCATAAAAAATACTTTCAGTGGATTAATGGTCTCTCCCAAAAAAAGCATCCCAATTACTACTGTTCCCACCGTTCCCAATCCAGTAAAAATGGCGTAACCAGTTCCTAAGGGAATGGAATGTAAAGCTTTTGAAAGTAAAAAGAAACTAAAGATTATAATAACTACCGTTACTATACTAGGTATAATTTTGGTGAATCCGTGAGAATATTTAAGACCGATCACCCAGACGATTTCCAAAAGTCCTGCGATTATGATATATATCCATGCCATTTTATCGCTCTCTCCTTCGGCATTGACACTTATTTTTGAACCACGAAGTTCTCCATATATCGATAAATCGCATAAGCTACCCCATTCTCATCATTATTAAGGGTTGTCGTTGTACAAACAGCTTTTATGACATCTTTCGCATTTCCCATCGCTACGCTGTATCCAACTTTCTGGAA
This sequence comes from Bacillus sp. B4EP4a, assembly GCF_006680105.1. NCBI lineage: Bacteria > Bacillati > Bacillota > Bacilli > Caryophanales > Bacillaceae > Bacillus > Bacillus sp. B4EP4a. Next base: position 736 of record NZ_VHIK01000052.1, on the reverse strand, counting down.
CATGGATAAATCATTGTTGCTGTCCCCGATTGCCATAGCCTGATCTAGGGAGCCATTCATCAAAAAAGCCAATTTTTCAAGGGCCATTCCTTTTGAAGCTCTTTTACTAGTAATTTCAATGTTGTGATCAGCAGATGAAACAACCATCAACTCATCAAACTGTTTGAATTGGTTCCATGCTTCTTCTAATTTCTTTTTATCAAAAGAACATGCCAATATGTTATAGAATTCTTCCTCCTGTTTTAAGATATCATGATAGTTTTCAACTAAAACATATCCAAACTGGTCAAATTGCCTTTCCGCTACTTCAACTAATTCTTCCATATCTGTATTCAAATCGGCGCTTTTCAAACTTTTAATCTCATTATGGAAATGTTCTCTACCCTTTTTAAGAGTATAAATGGCTTTATCAGTAAACACTTCGTAATAATAATTCCGTTCATCTAACCATTGGAGTATAGATTCGACACAATCTTTAGTTATCGTAATTGAAGAAATGCACTTTCCGCTTTTGGAATGGATGGTTGCGCCATTTGTCCCGATTACAAATGGGGAAATCCCGGCTTTTTCACAAATTGTTTGAACGTCAAAATAAGCTCGTCCTGTTGAAATAACTACTTCAAAGCCTCTATCTTGGGCATATTGAATCGCCTTTATATTTTCTTCACTAATTTCATTCTGGTCGTTTAATAATGTTCCGTCTAAATCTATCGCAATGAAACTCATGCTATATAGC
>NZ_VHIK01000051.1:0-38913 GCF_006680105.1 Bacillus sp. B4EP4a | reverse complement strand
CATCATACTGAGGGGCTCTGTTTTTTTCAAAGCCGATATTTAACGCTCTACAGGAATGCTAACTGGTTGATAGTTCAGCAAAGGAGACAGGCTAAGATGACTGAAAAATAAAAGTCGAATTCCTTCACGGTTAGGAATTCGACTTTTTAGTTTGTTTAAGTAACGTCTCTATAGCGATTCTTCAAAATATTAATCTTTGTAAGTAAAAGATAGAAATGAGCATTCTTGTTAGTGTTAAATAATAGGTTGCTTTCTAACAAAATCCCCGGTTATTCTGCCACGACATGGGGCGGTTCGGTTATACCTTTGGTGAAATAAAATCCCATTGCACCTACGATGGCTAATACAAAGAATTTAAGAATAAATGATTGTTTACCTGAATCGATCGGGACAGCAGAATATTCATAGTGGCCAGTGAGCATGCTTTTTTACCATTGCAATGGATATGATTAAACCAGGATGGACTTCTGGGAAATACGGACCAATTAAGTATAGGAGATACCTAATACGAAATCTTAAACAATGCTAGTCGTGTAAATTTTTCGATAACGGGTATCTTGTCTTAACTCATTCAAATGTTCCTTTTATCAACGGAATACCCTTTTCTACCATAACTTGTCCTCTTGCCATTACAGTGCTAATTGCCAAAGTTTCCTTTTGCAATAGTACGATATCTGCATCCTTCCCGGTTTGGATATTGCCCTTGTTCGATAGTTTCAGCACTTGTGCGGGATTCGTGGTGATGACCTTCAGTGCCGTTTCAAGGGGGATTCCTTCTTCTAAAACAGAATCACGCACTTCCTGATATAGCGAAGATACTTTTCCCACTTGAAGGCCTGCATACTCTCCATGGGTGTTGAAAAACGGAAGGCTGGCCTGTCCGTCTGAAGAGAAGGTTATGTGTCCGACTGGTATCCCTTCTTCAAGCATCATCCGCAAGGCAATGCTGCACTTCACTTCGCCATCATCCAGAAACTGAGGAATGGTGCTTGTTGTAAAGTCTACGTACCCGCCGCGCTTAGCGTAATCAATTCCCGCCTTGAATAATTCTTCATTTCGGTTGATATGTGTCGGATGGAGCTGCCGAATCGGAATGTTGGTTTTATCAGCAATTGCATGTAACAACGAGAGCTCGCCATCTCCGTCTCCTACATGAACTTCTAATATACCAGCTTTTCCTGACAGAATACCACCGTTGCGTGCCGCTGCGGCGATCTTGGTCAATTCTTCAAAAGTGGGTTCTGATGATCTATGGTCGGAGATGGCAATCTCCCCGACACCGATGATTTTGTCGATGAGTATAAGGTCATCTTCGATTTTTCCTGTCAATGTTTTTACTGGCACCTGGTAGGAACCTGTATGAATGAAACAGGAAATACCCTCTTCTTCAAGCGCCCGGGCCTTGGCAAGCAGGCTTTCCATTCTACGCGTAGTTCCGTCCGTACCGAGCAAGCCGACCAGCGTTGTAATACCGGAAGTCGTAATATCCGTAAGCATCAGCTCAGGGGTGCGGGTTTTGAATCCTCCCTCACCGCCTCCGCCAATAATATGAACATGTGAATCTATGAAACCTGGAACAACTAAAAGATTGGTCGCATCAATGATATGAATAGGAGCAAAGTTGTCAGGAATCTCGATACTGTCATCGATGAATGCGATTTTATCATTTGTGATCAAAACGTCTTTCCGTCCTAAGTAATTGGGTGAGTATATCTCGCCATTTTTGATTAAAGTAAGCAATGCGTTTCTCCTCCTGTAATTAATTCGTGATTTTTATCAGAATGGACCATATCCGATGAAGTGAGCCATGATGACGGCTATTAATCCGATGAGATATTGAATGAGTACTAGGGGCAGAATCCACTTCGCCCATTTTGTCCAAGGTATGCCTGCAATTGCCAAGCCCGCCATCAAGGTGGTAGCGGTCGGGAAAATCATATTTCCAATTCCGTCCGCAAAAGAGAAAGACAACACTGCAGTTTGACGTGTAATATCCAATAAGTCTGCGAGCGGAACCATAATTGGCATGGTCAACATCGCATGGCCGGTGCCGGAAGCTAGAATAAAATGAATGAGAGTTTGGAAGCTGTACATGCCGGCAACGCTTAAATAGGCCGGAACATGCTGAATAGTTTCAGATATTTGATGGAGCATAGGGTCGACGATATGTCCCTCATTCAATACAACAAGAATGGCGCGTGATACGCCAATAATCAAAGCACCGCCCAGCAAGGCTGCAGATCCATTGGTAAAGGAGCTGACGATGTGATCCGCAGACAATTTTCCGATGATTCCAATAACAATTGTCAATATAATGAATAAGGCAGCGATTTCTGTCATGTACCATTGGAACTTGATGACTCCAAACGCCAAGACGATATAGTTAATTAAGAAACTGCCTAAGATGAACTTATGTCTCGCTGTTAACTTCCCACTTGATTGCAGCAGTTTTTTCGATTCTTCTTTTGTATATTTCCCATAGATACCGATGGAAGGATTTTTCTTTACCTTCATTGCGTAACGATGGATATAAAGAACGGAAACAAGGTAGACGATAATAAATAAAATAAGGCGCAACCCTATACCTGAGAACATCGGCAATTCAGCAATTCCTTGCGCTAGTCCTACTGTGAATGGATTCATTATGGCAGTCGTGAACCCCGACAATGCCCCAACAATGACGATGGCGGTTCCTGTAATTGTATCGAATCCGAGAGCCAACGCCAGCGGAATGATAAGAGGAAGATATGCTAGTGTTTCTTCCGCCATTCCCATTAAGGAGCCGCCTACAGCAAAAAACAACATCACGACAGGAATTAATAGCTTTTCACGTGTCGCCAACTTCCGAGCCATTGTGGCGATAAGCACATCAACCGTCCCTGTTGCTCTTAAAACACCGAAAAACCCTCCAATAATTAATAAGAAAAAGATGATATTGCCGGCTTCAACCATTCCTGTGTGAATAGATTTTATCATATCGAAAAATTCCACCGGTGCAGATTCTATCCATTTAAAAGAAGTGGCGTCAACAGTTGTCCGTCCATCTGCTTCGATTCGTGTATATTCCCCGGCCGGCAAAATGTAAGTAAATAGAGTTGCTATGGCGAGAATGCAGAGCAGCAATACAAAAACATTGATTTTTCTCTCTTTTTCCCCCGCTGTTTCCAGCAAAACAGCTTTCTCTTCTATTCGGCTCATAAGTGTCTCTCCTTTGAATTTAAAATAAGTTCATGGAACTAATACGCTTACAAAATATTGCCGGCCTATCGGCTATCATCTGTTTTTCTAGTATTCTGCTGTTTCCCTCCTTTTCAAAACCATAGGCACGTCAATGTCAATATCAATAGATATGCAAAATCTGTGCCAATATGGGGTAATTGATTTTTATGAAAACTTAATGGTTGAATTGAAGTTTTAGGTCTTTAATGGTTCTTTTTGGTGATATAATAGTACCAATTAAAGACAGGTAGGTGTTTTTATGTCAAAATCCTCACTTACACTTATAGCGGGAAGCTCAAAAACAAAGGAAGCCTTGCAGGAGCAACTGGAACAACTGCTTGGAGACTACGTGCACGTCAAAAGCCATTCTACCGATGAGGGAATACCTCGTTCTCTGGGAGATGGAATTATCTTGTTTTCATCAGATGCCGCTTATGATAAGAAAGAGGGAATGTATAGCGTAAATCCCGAGAAAATAATCGTGGGAAAGAGAACTGTTAATCATGAATACATTGACAAGCTATTAAGAATACCAGAGGGTTCGGCAATTCTTTTGGTGAATGATGATGATGATGCAACTATGAACCTTATTGAATCCTTATATCAGCTTGGTGTCGATCATGTTCAATTTATCCCTTTCAGGAAGGGGATATTATTTTATGAGAATGTCCAAATAGCCGTTTCACCAGGAGAAACTCACCTATGTCCTTCTTACATAAAAGAAGTAATCGATATAGGTGTGCGTCTTTTTGATATAACAACAATTTTGGAAGTTGTAGAATGCTGTGGTTTACACAAGGATATATCCTCGAAGATTTCAGAAAGGTATATTAGCAATATCATTGAATTACAACGGAAGCTGTTATATGCAGAGCGTGATGCCAAGCAAATGAGCGATCATATCCAAAATGTGTTGGGGACTGTCGATGACGGCATATTGGTCGTTAACGAGGAAGGGCTGATAACGGTATTCAATAACCAGCTTGCGGCATTATTCCATGTTGATGCAAAAGATGTGGTTAATAAGTATCTAGAGCATGTATTGAATCGCCGGGATATTATCGATTTCATCATGGGAAGTAATGACGAAAGCAAGTTCTTCAACATAGACGGAGTGGATATCGTAATTTTTCGATTGCAAATGATGAAAGAAAATACAATCGTCGCAACCTTCAAAAGCGTACATCAAGCTTTCGAAATAGAAAAGACTGCACAAAGGGAAATGCGAAATCAAGGCTTTTATTCAAAATACCGCTTTGAAGATATTATCGGCGAGAATGAAGTAATGAAAGAGCGTAAGCAGATTGCCAAGAAGCTTGCCCTGTCTGAGCACCCGATTTTGATTCAGGGAGAGACAGGAACAGGAAAAGAGCTGTTTGCGCATGCGATTCATGAGCATTCATTACGAAAGAACGGGCCGTTTCTAGCGGTTAACTGTAGCGCTTTAACAGAAACTTTACTTGAAAGTGAATTGTTTGGTTACGAAGAAGGGGCATTTACAGGAGCGCAAAGAGGAGGCAGGAAAGGACTGTTTGAAATGGCGGATAAAGGGACTATTTTTTTGGATGAAATTGGTGACATAAGTCTCACAGTTCAATCCCATCTGCTTCGAGTTCTTCAGGAGGGTGAAATCCGCAGAATTGGCGGCAAGAGAATCATTCCCATAAATGTTAGGGTGATCACCGCGACGAATAAAAATCTTCATGATAAGATGCGGGACGGTTCATTCAGAACAGACTTGTTTTACCGTCTGAATGTACTCAATCTTTACATACCGTCACTAAAAGAGAGAAGAGCGGATATTCCACTTTTGATAAAGCATCTCATCACAAAAAGCGGGAAATGGGTAAAAGTAGAGCAAGACGTTATGGAGTTTTTCATGCAATATGAATGGCCCGGCAACATAAGGGAACTTAAAAGCACGATCGATTACATGCTGACGGTTTGTGAGGGGAATGTCGTGGCGAAGAGTGATCTTCCGTTCATGCACGGGCATGCGGCAGAAAGTGTTACGGCAGATTATCCCGTCTGTGAAAGTATGCTGGAAATTCAGGAGCGAACTTTCATCTTGGAAGTAATCAAGCAATACAACGATAAAGGAAAAGCGGCAAGCAGAGAACTGATTTCTAGTCAGAGTCAAGAATCGGACTTTGTCTTGTCCCCTCAGCAAATCCGTCGCCGCTTGGATATTTTAGAAATCGAAGGATTTGTCGTCAAAGGCAGAGGAAGGGCCGGCACTAAGATCACCGCTGAGGGAATGGAGTATTTATATTTTCTTAAGTCAAATCATGCTATGCATTGATATAATTAGTCACTACCAATAAGGAGAGTTTGCTAATTTAAGGTTTTAATAAATTATGGAAGGGGTCCCGTCCCATCGCCAATAAGAAGTTTAAGAGTTGAAATTATATTAAAAGCCCCATTTCTCTATGTCACAAGAGAAATGGGGCTTTTTAATACCGATTAGTATAGTTCTTATTATAAATGACCCTTTTCATTCCGAGTCGTTTAGCATATTTTCCCAATAAATAATTTCATATGTCGCTAAAAGCATGATCATTCTTTAACGTATTCAAAATATGCTTAGTCAGACTTGATGCATCCGTGTTTTTCCAAACTGCCGATATGGAACTTGATAATTCCGAGTTATCGATGTTCAAGGCTTTGACTTGGCGTTTTCCCAACAAACTCACCATATCTTCCGGCATGAGCGCTACGCCTAAGTTATTGGATATTAGATTGGCGATCGTCAGTAATTCAGAGCCTTTACATAATTCTTTAGGTGAAAATCCAGCAGTCAGACAAGCCTTTTCCAAAAGGAATTGAAGGGAGTGTGCTTGGACGGCATCATAATGGATAAAAGGTTCGTCTTTTGCTTCGTATAAATGTATAGCATCTTTTTGGGCTAGTGGATGATCAATGGAGACGACCAATTGTAAAGGGAACCTCATGAATTCAATCATGCTTAATCCTTCATTGGCAATGATGTTACTGTTAATGGGCGTCCGGATGAAACCGATGTGATAATTTTGTTGGTTTAAGAGTTTTACAGCCCTTGAAGATGTTGTTTCATGCACGTAAAATTCTGTTTCCGGGTAATCCCCCACTATCTTTTTCAATAACTTCGGGATATATATACTAGCTGCAGAAGGGACGGTAGCAATCTTCAGTTTAGGCTTGGGGATGGCTTTATTTTCAACTATGTAATTCACTGTTTTCTCAATATCTTCGAAGGAAGGAGCTAGTTTTTTATAGATGTACTCACCTTCTTCCGTCAATGTAATTTTTCTTGTCGTTCGATTCAATAGTTTAAAGCCTAATTGTTTTTCGAGGGATAAAATCTGTTGGCTAAGTCCGGGCTGGGATATATGCAGGGTTTTGGAAGCCTCACTGAAACTAAGATGGTTAGAAACCTCTATGAAATAGCGGAGGGATAGGAAATTCAAACAATCACCCACTTCAGTTGGATTTGAAAATACAAGGCTAAAACCTGCTGGTAAAAGAAAGGGTGAACTTTTAATTCCCTCTCTAACAAAAGCTGGAAATAACGATTAAAGGATAGAAATGCTAGGATGTTGATTTTATAACATAGTCTTATAAGTTTATAACAATAATATATTTCTAAATTGGAAGAGTCAATATTATCCTTAAAGAAAGGAAGAAAAGGTAATAAAAGGTAAAATATCCCTATTAAATAACCGGTTTTTCTTGTTTTTAATAGGTGTTATTACACATTTATGTTTGTTGTTTTGATTTATATAAAACTTTTTAATGGATTGCTAGTGCTTTTGGAGGGTGCGTCTGATTTTGTAAAAAAAGGGAAAGTAAGATGGTTGGTAGAATAATAACATTATAATTTTTTGCAGTTGATGAAAACACATGAGGTGGAGTTTTTTCGAAAAATTCATAAGTGTTTTTTATTGATTATGATTTTGACGTTAACCGGTATTATCGCGGCATTCGGGGGGTGATTTTTTGAAGTGAAACATTAAAGAGAGCAGGGAATGTGCAGACTGCAGAGATCGACCAGCATATTCCTACTTGCAAAAGCAGAGTCATTTGCTCGTATATCCAGTTGGCTTATGGTAAATCCCAATTTGTTTTATTTTTGAAAGGAGACTAATTCATGAAATTTTTAAAAAGTTTTATTTTAGTTACTTTCAGTTTCTTTTGTATGATTACACCAGCTTTTGCAAGTGTCCCTGGAGTGGATGGGTCAATGGGAAAGGGAGCAACAAAAGGTATCGTATCAGTTTCCCACCCGTTAGCAGCTGAAGCGGGCATAAAGATATTAAAACAAGGTGGAAACGCAGTCGATGCAGCAGCAGCCATTCAATTATCGTTAAATGTAGTTGAACCAATGATGTCTGGAATCGGTGGCGGTGGTTTTATCATGATTTATAATAAAAAGGAAAATAAAATAACGATGATTGAAAATCGCGAAATGGCACCGCAAAATGTTACGCCTGAACTTTTTTTAGATGAAAAGGGAAAACCTGTTCCTTTTAGTAAGCGGCACACATCTGGTAAAGCGGTTGCTGTTCCTGGAACTCTGATGGGTGTAGAGACTTCTCTGGAGAAATATGGAACATTGAAATTATCACAAGTCATAGGACCGGCCATTAAACAAGCTGAACAAGGGGTAAGAGTCAATTGGGCAACAGCACAATATATCGATGAAAATGTAACAAAGCTTAGAAATAACCAAGCGGCTGCAAAAGTTTTTGTACCAGACGGAAAGCCATTGGAAGAGGGAGACACCCTCGTTCAGCCAGATCTGGCAAAGACTCTTAAGTTAATAAAAAAACAAGGTCCCAAGGCTTTTTATAAAGGTGAAATCGGGGAAGCACTTACCAAAGAAGTTCAAAAGCGTGAAGGAACGATGACAACTGAGGATTTGCAAAACTATGAGGTTAAAGAAAGAGAGCCGGTTAAATCGGAATATAGGGGATTTGAAGTGGTAGGGGCAGCTTCACCAAGCTCAGGCAGTTTGACCGTTCTACAAATCCTAGAGCTTATGGAAGGATTCGATGTACAAAAGATGGGGGCGAACACACCTGAGTATCTTCATTATCTCACGGAAGCCATGCATCTTGCTTTTGCCGATCGAGCTGCCTATATGGCAGATGAAGATTTTTATGATGTACCTACAAAAGGACTATTGGATGAAGATTATATTAAAGAAAGGCGAAAACTCATCAAACCAAATAGATCAACAGCTGATGTCAAAGCAGGCGATCCATGGAAGTATGAGGGCAAAGAACCCACTCCAATGAAAAAGGTAAAAGAGGAGAAAACACCGATCGGTCAAACAACCCATTTTTCTGTAATGGATAAATGGGGAAATATGGTTGCTTATACGACTACAATCGAGCAAGTATTCGGATCAGGTATCATGGTACCTGATTATGGATTCATGCTAAATAATGAAATGACGGATTTTGATGCAACACCGGGTGGAGTTAACCAGGTGGAACCAGGAAAAAGACCAAGAAGCAGTATGTCCCCGACCTTCGTATTAAAAGATGGCAATCCCTTCATGGCCATTGGTTCACCTGGGGGAGCGACGATAATAGCATCTGTATCTGAAACGATTATGAACGTGCTTGATCATAAAATGCCAATTCAAGATGCCATTTTAGCGCCACGTATTTATTCCGCTGGATATCCGACAGTTAGATGGGAACCGGGAATTGAACAAAATACTAGGTTGGAGTTAATGGCAAAAGGCCATGTTTATGAAGAAAAACCCCAGCATATCGGAAATGTGCAAGCTGTTATTTATGATTATGAAAAGGGGAAAATGTATGGAGGAGCCGATAATACGAGAGAAGGAACTGTTCAAGGAGTGTATAATGTTTCCTATAAATCGAAAAAGCCAAAAGAAATAAAAGAAGAAAAAAAGGGACCATTTACCTTAAAAGTGAATGGAGCCGTTTATCCTTATACAGCTGAACAAATGAAACTGATAGATGAAAAACCCTATATCCAATCTGACAAATTGTTACTTGGTTTGGGTGCAATTGGAACAGGGGACTTAGAAACTTTTAAACCAGATAAAAAATCGTATCTACCGGTGTTAAGAGTAGCACAATCATTAGGATATAAAGCAAAATGGAACGAAAAAGACAAAGAGGCACTACTGGAAAAAGATCCGGCGGATATTGAAGATCCAGATGATGATGGCAGTGTCACGAATTAATTTTACCCTGACGAATATAGACTGAAAATGGCCCAGAGCAAAGAAATTAAACATTCCCCTTGTGCAAAGTGCATAAGGGGAATGTTTGTTTTTGGTTCATTATTCAATCAATGGCTGGACTTCTGCGGTCCCGTAAGCGACAAACCATCCTTCCCCATACACCAGATTGAATTAATGATTCAATTTGTGAAACAATGTTCTAAAACATTTTAGCTAAGACTAAGGCTGAATAAGCGTATCGAACACAAAAATCGTCATCGCAGTATCAATATCTATATTAATATCCGTATAGATGCTCAAAATTTTCGCTTGCATCAACTCCTCAAGCTTTTTCATCACGGTAGGATCCTGATAAATATCCTTTACTAATTTAGTTCGTGCTTCATGAACCATTTTTTGTCCTTCTGTGGAACCAATCATAAACTTTTCCACGTTCGTCAGATTACCCTTCATCTCACTAATTACCCAGGGACCTACAAAACGAGTGGTGATTTCCTTTGGTCCATTTCCAACATACTCCTTGCGTATTTCGCGAAGTAACATATTGAATTGATGCTCCATGTTTTTTGTCATTCCATTTCTCCTATCTGATCGTTTATTCTGTTTAGCTTTGGGTTTAATATTAAATAATTGGCTCTAATGAACCTCTATTTTGTCAAAATGTAAAAGTAAATAAAATGAAAAATTGAACGTTTCATTTATTCATACCATGAAAGTTCATTGTTCATTTTTACTCCAAAAGATAAATCTTTCTGCGCAAAAACCTTATTAATATATTATGTATTCAAAGTCACAATTTGTCTCCAGGAAAAATAATAATGGAAGATAGTTTATTTACTTATTATTTTTGATTAATGATTAAAGTATAATTAAAATGTGTTGAAAAAAGAAATTAAATTAAAAAAATAAATTAAAATTATCTTCTTTATATGAGATTAGATTACGCTATGTTTTGATCAGAACAAGAAGAATATTCTTAAAAGTAGAAGGTCATCATCAAAAATATTTGGTGAAACATTTTTTGAGATATCGTTACTCGAAACCACTTATTTAAGGATAGCTTTTGTATCTTTACTTGTAATTTGCTATTGAGGTGGGACATTTAAAGTATTATAATAAAAATATATTAAAAATCATTGATATTAGGTAATGAAAAATTGCCATAATGTCCTGTTTTTTATTTTTGTTATACGTGATGAGATGGATCGCTAGTAGGAAAACTGCTTAGTAATTAGCCCATCATAAAATTGACTGTGTATTGCATGTACACAATCTATTTTATGGTGGGCTTTTTGTTTATAAAAAAGGAGAGTTCAATCTGCAATGAAAAACCCAAGTAGATTAATGGAGAATATCATGAATAGAACAGATCATTCAAACAGTGAATCATTAAAGTAGCTCTACTTATCAGTTATTCTGTGATATTTAATGATAGGCATTTTGCCATGATCTCTATAATCTTTTCAATTTTTTCTCTGAGGCAATTAACCAATAATGAGAAGGAAACTACTAAATAAAGAAGGACTGAGAGTTATGTTGACATATGAACAAATAATGAACGCTCTAAAACATGTACAAGATCCCGAGCTGCATAAAAGTATCGTGGATTTGAACATGGTGAGAAATATTGAAATGGATGGTACACGTGTTCAACTTGAAGTGGTTTTAACGATCCAAGGCTGTCCATTAAAAGCAAAAATAAAAGATGATGTTGAAAATTCACTTCTAAATATTGGGGCCTCAAGTGTTTCGTTAACTTTTGGTTCGATGACGCCAGAAGAACGGGCTGTATTAACGCAAACTTTAAAGAAAAGTGCTACAACAGAGACCGGAATGCCTAACATGTTGCGACCTGATTCAGGTGTACAATTTATTACAGTGACAAGCGGAAAAGGTGGAGTGGGAAAATCAACGGTTACCGTTAATCTGGCTACTGCTTTGGCCCGTATGGGGAAAAAAGTCGGAGTGTTAGATGCGGATATTTATGGATTTAGTATCCCTGCGATGATGGGAGTTGGAGAAAAGCCGACCATGATTGACCATACAGTCATTCCAATTGTAAGTCAGGGCGTTAAAGTCATGTCCATGGGATTTTTTACAGACAATAATAACCCCGTTATGTGGCGAGGGCCTATGCTAAACAAATGGATTCAAAACTTCCTTGCCAACACGCATTGGGGAGAACTGGATTACCTTCTTCTAGATTTACCTCCTGGTACAGGAGACGTAGCCATTGATGTAGCTGCCATGATTCCTCAGGCAAAGGAAATTATCGTAACGACACCTCACAATGTCGCTTCTTTTGTTGCTTCAAGAGCAGGTGCCATGGCGAAACATACCAATCATGACATCTTAGGTATCGTTGAGAATATGGCATATTACGAAGAACAAGATGGGTCGAGGAACTATCTTTTTGGGAAGGGTGGCGGAGATATGCTAGCTCAACAGCTGCAATCCGAAGTAATCGCAAGAATCCCTTTTGCCAAACGTGAGGAAAATAAAGGTTCATGTATATACGATGAAGATTCGCTTACTGGAGAGATGTTTACATCTTTAGCTCAAGAACTTGTTCATAGAGGATAGTTTCTTACCATCTAGAATTATTCATTATTAATGAAGAAAGTCTTTATCCCTGAAATTGTCATTCAAATCTTTTTCATAAAGTTGTAGTAGTTTTGATACGTTTCTTATATAAAAGTTCAATTCCCCATATGGGTACTTATATTAACTGAAACTAAGAACCTACATGGCTGCATATGGTTAATTAAAACCACAACTAAAATGATAAAGGTGTATATGTAGTTATCCCTTTATAGAAATAGATAAGGCATTACCCAAGTTAAATGAAGAAGGTAGAAATTTTCGTCAAAAAATATAAAGGATGTAGTGCTATATGAAACCAGCAGTGGAGAAAAGGGGAATTCTTAGATTCACAAACGGACATATTGAAAATGCTGAAGATATAATTGTTACAGAGTTTCCAGTTACAGTTAAAATTAACGAACAAGAATTTGTTACGATGGTTTGTACACCTGAATATATTCAAGATATGGTTATCGGTTACTTAGCATCTGAAGGAATTATACGGAAATATGAAGAAATCAAAGACATTTGGGTTCAAGAAAAAGAAGGATATGTACATGTGAAAATAGATAAATTGAATCCTTATTACCAAAATTTCCAAAACAAGCGTTATATTACATCGTGCTGTGGAATGAGCAGACAAGGGTTTGTCTTCGTTAACGATGCATTAACCGCTAAGAAGATGAATGAAATCAGAGTCAAGCTCACCCCGGATGATTGTTTTCGTTTAATGAATAATTTACAAATTTCCGCGACTATTTTCCAAGATACAGGAGGGGTTCATAATGCCTCTCTCTGTGATTTAAACGGTTTTATGCTAAGTCGAATGGACATAGGAAGACATAATGCGTTGGATAAAATATACGGATATTGTTTAAAAAATGATATCTCGATTGGAAATAAAATCATTGTTTTTAGCGGTCGGATATCTTCAGAAATCTTATTGAAAGTAGCAAAAATTGGTTGTGAGGTAGTTCTTTCAAAATCGGCGCCGACTGAATTGGCATTACAGTTGGCAGAAGGATTAGGGATTACGACAGTAGGTTTTATTCGTAATCAATCTTTGAATATTTATACATGTCCAGAGCGAATTCAACAGAAACAGTAAGAAATAATATGCGATTAATGTTAGTTGGTTATCAAAATAGGAGGAGACACGAAAAATATGGAAAATGATATTTTGGATAAATTAGAACGCCCATTAAGAGATCTGCGTTTATCTGTGACCGACCGTTGTAATTTTCGCTGTCGTTATTGCATGCCTGAGGAAATATTTGGGTCTGATTATCCTTTTTTATCCTCTGATAAAATCCTCTCTTTTGATGAAATGGAGCGATTGAGCCGTATATTTGTTTCATTAGGTGTCAGTAAAATACGTATTACAGGGGGGGAACCTTTATTACGCAAGAACCTTCCTGAATTGATTCATCGTTTGAATTTAATTAATGGAGTAGAGGACATTGCCATTACGACAAATGGATCTCTTCTTAAAAAGTTTGCACCTGAGTTATTTAATGCTGGGTTAAGACGGGTGACAGTTAGTCTTGATTCCTTAGATGATGAACGTTTTAATCAGTTAAATGGGAATAGAAGCAAAGTTGCGAGAGTTTTGGATGGAGTGGAGGCAGCTTCTAATGCAGGCTTAAAAGTGAAAATGAACATGGTTGTTCAAAAAGGGAAAAACGATCAAGATATCATTCCAATGGCGAAATATTTTAAAGAACATAAACATACTCTTAGGTTTATTGAGTATATGGATGTAGGAAATTCAAATGGCTGGAGAATGACTGAAGTAATGACCAAGCAAGAGATTTTAGATCGAATTGAAGAAGTCATGCCATTAGAACAAATTAAGCCAAATTATGTAGGAGAGGTGGCAACTAGATATCGGTATATAGACAGTGATCAAGAAATTGGAATAATTTCATCTGTGACCGATTCATTTTGCTCTACCTGTTCCAGGGCTAGAGTATCTGCTGAAGGGAAATTATATACATGTTTATTTGCATCAAAAGGTTATGATCTTCGTCAATTACTTCGCTCAGAAGAGTCGGATGTTGTGATTACAAATAAAATTTCGGATATTTGGAATCATCGTAGCGATCGCTATTCTGATGAAAGAAAAAATGGGAATGTTTCAAGAAACAGCACTAAAGTAGAAATGTCTCATATTGGTGGCTAACATTGAAAGATTGGAAGTATTCTCAAATATGCTTTGGAAACATTGTGGTTTGCACTAGAAATAATATGGTGGATAAGGAATGTTTATTTAAGTCACCTAGTGTTTCCGTTCTGTGCAAATAGTTGGAATCTTATTAAAAAAATAAATGATTTTAGAAAATGAGACTGACTTTCAAAGAATGTTAATAACCTTTGTAAGTCAGTCCCTTTTTCTGGACTAAATATTCTATGACGAAGCTATACAATTACTGTAGTTAAATATCTTAAGCATATGAAGGTGGCAAATGATGAGCAATTTCTCGCACTGGAATGAAGAAGGAAGGCCAAAGATGGTCGATATTTCTCCGAAAGACATTACAACTCGGACAGCAATTGCAAAATGCACTCTTTCCTTATCCAATGAATTATTCGAAGCAATTGAAGATGGATTAATAAAAAAAGGGGACCCACTCCAAGTAGCACAGATTGCGGGTATTATGGCAGCAAAAAAAACCGCGGATGTCATTCCAATGTGTCATCCAGTCATGCTCCAAGGAAGCGACTTTACGTTTAAATATGAAAAAAAAGAAAATGGATACGACTTAATTATTCATGCCAAGGTTAAGTGTAGTGGAAAAACCGGAGTTGAAATGGAAGCATTAACCGCGGTATCCGTTGCTGCACTAACTTTTTATGATATGTGTAAAGCAGTTGATAAAAAAATGGTTATTAAAGAAACATTGTTAGTACAAAAAACTGGTGGGAAAAGTGGAGACTTTCTTCATAACCAATAATTACGTTCTCTTAATGTATGTGTCATGAAAATTATGCATTAATCTAACAAATGGATATGGCTGGTGTAAGTGTAAACGGAAATGGTATAGATAATTTTCGAAAGAAAGGAAGAGAGTTCGTTGAATGATCGTTATTCACGGCAACAGAAGTTCAAACAAATAGGTTTTGAAGGACAAGAAAAAATCAGGCATAAACATGTACTCATTATAGGAGCTGGAGCATTGGGAAGTGCTGGGGCCGAAGCCTTTGTCCGGGCAGGTATTGGGAAATTGACTATTATTGATCGTGATTATGTTGAATGGAGTAACTTGCAGCGCCAGCAGCTTTACAACGAGAAAGATGTTGAAGAAAAACTACCAAAAGCGATAGCTGCTGGAAAGCATTTGAAACGGATTAATTCGGAAGTTGAAATTGAAGCTCTGGTTATGGACGCGAGAGCTGATAATATGGAAAATTTACTCGGTAATGTCGATGTTCTGATAGATGCTACAGATAATTTTTACATTCGATTTATTTTAAATGATCTTTCGCATAAATATAACATTCCATGGATTTATGGATCCTGTGTAGGAAGTTATGGGGCTACCTATACAATTCTCCCGGGAAAAACACCGTGTTTGCATTGTATTTTAAAAAGTATTCCTGTCGGCGGGGCAACATGTGATACAGCAGGAATTATCAATCCATCAGTTCAAATTGTTTCTGCTTATCAAGTAGCAGAGGCATTCAAAATTTTGGTAGATGATTTTTCAACGCTAAGAAACACCTTTTTGACATTTGATGTATGGAGCAATCAGCATTACTCCATTAAATTAGACAAAATTAAAACAGAAAGTTGCCCATCTTGTGGATTAGATAGAACGTATCCATATTTATCGTATGAAAATCAGACAAAAACAGAAGTATTATGCGGGAGAAATACAGTTCAAATTAGACCTGCAAGAAATATGGAATATAGTTTTGATCAGTTAGAAAAACAACTAAAAGCTAATGGTGAAGTAATTAGAAATCCTTATTTATTATCTTGTCAGCTTCATGATTATCGCGTGGTTATATTTAAGGACGGGCGTGTTTTTATTCATGGAACAAATAACATACAGCTTGCTAAAAATTTTTATTATCGTTTATTAGGCTAATTGTAGGAATGAGAGTCATGGTAGAAAAACGAAACCCTATTTAAGTGGTTCATGGCCGGTTTTGGCAGAAGACCTAGTGGCGATCATCATGTTCCTTCGTTTGATTGTTCTCCATATGAAGGGTTTGCTATGAGCGGAAGATACAGATACAGCTACTCCCAATCATTCCGATATCATTGGAAGATGTGGGTACGATCTTTAAGGGGAGGAGCATTTGAAGCCTTTCGAATTATGACCGCTGCTCAATTTCGGAGGAGTACAACTCTGTTACCATGCTGGAATTAGTAGTAGGAGAATATTTAGAAAAAAGTATTTAAAATTTATTCAACATTAAAGTACACCTACAGGCTATAGTGTTTCAAAACAAGGTTAAAGTTAAACAAGAATGATTAAGTGCTTCAACAATCAATGTGCATAGAGGTACTCTGGATTTTTCAGGCTACTTTCAAAGACAGCAAGTGTCATTAAATATCAGTGGCGGTCATTTCTAGTGTAGAAGGAGATACCATCAAGTTTTTCAATTGAAGAAAAGTGCTATTTGGACTTTTTAATGTAAGTGTGGTGAAAAAAGGTGAAGCAATGTTTATTTAAATTGGTAAGTGATCCTATTTCTGTAAAGGAAGTAACTAAACAAGTTTCACGAAGAGAAGCAGGTGCCATTACAACATTCATTGGAACTGTGAGGGAATTTTCAAAAGGAAAGAAGACGTTATTTCTTGAATATCAAGCTTACGAATCAATGGCTGTAAAAATGCTGAGTCAAATAGGTGATGAAATTAAGAAAAAATGGCCGGATACAAGGGTAGCTATTACCCATAGGGTAGGTAAATTAGACATTACAGAGATCGCTGTTGTTATCGCTGTATCCTCACCACATCGTAAAACTGCATACGTGGCAAATGAATATGCGATTGAACGAATTAAACAAATTGTGCCCATTTGGAAAAAAGAATTTTGGGAAGACGGAACGATGTGGGTTGGAGATCAACTAGAGACTACTGAATACCCAGAAGGAAATCCGGACAAGGAGGAATAAGGAATGATTACGGTTTTATTTTTTGCGGGAATACGTGAAGAAATTGGATTAGATGAATTAAAAATAGTAGAAAAAGATGATATAACTGTTCAGCAACTAAAAAAATATCTTCATAGTAAATACACTCTATCTTCTTTCAATCAAATAATGACGTCTATAAACGAAAGCTTTGTAACAGACGATGAAATAATAAAGGATCAAGATATAATTGCCTTTATCCCTCCAGTAAGCGGAGGATAAAGAGAGCGGTATTTTTTATGTTGTATAAATAAAAAAAGATGATTTTATCGTTTAAATCACATATTATTGTTGAGGTTAAACGTATAAAGTATTATAATAAAAATATAGACTCAAAAATAAAAAAGTCATTGACGTTAGGTAACGACGAATTGCCTTAATGTCCTGGTTTTTTATTATATGATGTGGTGAGAAGGATCACTAGTAGGATAAAAACTGCTTAGTTATTAGCCCGCCATAAAATAGAATGTGTGTTGTTTTGCACAATCTATTTTATGGCGGGCTTTTTTGATTTTTTTACAAAAAGGGGAATGTAAAATGGCAACAGTCCTAGTGAAAATTAATGGACAGCAACATGAAGTAGAGCAAGGGACTCGAATTCTTGATTACCTACTGGAACAAGGAGTAGAGCACCCACATATTTGTTATTCAGAAGTTTTAGGTCCCATCCAAACCTGTGATACCTGTATGTGTGAAATTGATGGGAAAATTATGAGGGCGTGCTCGACAGAAATTGAGGAAGGAATGAATATTTTAACTTCCTCAGAATTGGCCAAAACTGCCCAAACAGAAGCGATGGACCGTATTTTGGAGAATCACTTACTGTATTGTACGGTTTGTGACAATAACAATGGAAATTGCCGTGTTCATAACACAGCAGAGTTGTTGGAAATTGAACATCAAACTCGTCCATACCGAGAAAAAGGATACGAAGTGGATATGTCACATCCTTTTTACAGATACGATCCGGACCAATGTATCCTTTGCGGACGTTGCGTAGAAGTATGTCAAGACCTACAGGTGAATGAAACGCTATCTATCGATTGGGAACGTGAAATCCCACGTGTAATGTGGGATGATGGTAAATCCATCAATGAATCTTCTTGTGTATCTTGCGGACAGTGTGCCACGGTTTGTCCATGTAACGCCTTAATGGAAAAATCAATGTTGGGCGAAGCGGGGCTTATGACAGCCATTCCGAAGGATTTGTTAAATCCAATGGTTGATCTCATTAAAGAAGTCGAACCGGACTATAAAACAATCTTTGCCTTATCAGAAGTAGAAGCAGCCGCGCGGGATACTCGAACGAAAAAAACGAAAACAGTATGTACATTCTGTGGGGTAGGATGTTCATTTGAAGTATGGACTAAAGGACGTGAAATTTTAAAAGTTGAGCCAACTGAAAATAGTCCTGTAAACAGTGTTTCAACCTGTGTGAAAGGGAAATTCGGATGGGACTTTGTTAATAGTGAACAACGCCTTACTACTCCTTTAATTCGGAAAGGAGATGTATTTGTTCCTGCTACTTGGGATGAAGCACTTACTTTAATTACAGAAAAAATGGGTGCCATTAAAGAAACGTATGGAGGAAATGCACTTGGCTTTGTAAGTTCTTCGAAAACGACGAACGAAGAATCATATCTCATGCAAAAATTGGCTCGTCAAGTGTTTGAAACAAACAACGTGGATAACTGTTCTCGTTACTGTCAATCGCCTGCGACAGATGGGTTACTTGCCACTGTTGGATATGGTGGGGATTCAGGTACCATTCAGGATATTGCAAGTGCAGGTCTTGTTATCACAATTGGGGCAAACCCAACTGAAGGACATCCTGTTCTAGCAACACGAGTAAAGCGGGCTAAGAAATTACACGGACAAAAATTGATTGTGTCAGATCTTCGTAAACACGAACTGGCAGAGCGTTCTGATTTATTTTTACATCCAAAACAAGGAACAGACTTTGTTTGGTTGACTGCTGTTGCAAAATATATGATTGATCAAGGTTGGCATGATGAAAAATTCATTAAAGCTCGTGTAAATAACTACGAAGAGTATCTGCAACTTCTTAATAAATATACGCTAGACTTTGCGGTGAAAGTGACTGGTCTTCCAAAAGAACAACTGATTAAAACAGCTAAAATGATTTATGAATCAAAAGGAACATGTATTTTATGGGGAATGGGTGTTACTCAAAATATTGCAGGTTCCTATACATCAGGAGCTATCGCTAACCTTCTACTTGTAACGGGTAATTTCGGTCGCACTGGAACGGGAGCATACCCACTTCGCGGTCATAATAATGTGCAAGGTTCATGTGACATGGGGGCTCTTCCACAATGGCTCGCAGGCAATCAGCGTTTAACAGACAATGTCGCACGTGCAAATTTTGAAAAAGCTTACGGCGTAAAAATCTCTGAAAAGTCAGGATTTACTAATATTGATATGCTAGAAGCATCAGAGAAAGGCAAACTGAAAGCCATGTATCTCATGGGGGAAGACATGGCATGGGTAGATTCAAACTCCAATCATGTGCATGACACGCTCGGTAAGCTAGAGTTCTTTGTTGTACAAGATGTGTTCTTAACAAAAACTGCACAATTTGCAGATGTTGTTTTGCCGGCAGCTCCGTCTCTTGAAAAAGATGGAACATTCACTAATACAGAGCGTCGCATTCAACGTCTGTATCAAGCACTTGAGCCACTAGAAGAATCAAAACCAGACTGGTGGATTATTCAGCAAATTGCTAAATATATGGGTGTGGATTGGAACTATGAACACCCAAGCGATATTATGGACGAAATTTCAAGTCTTTGTCCAACTTTTGCGGGTGTATCATACGAGAGACTTGAAGGATGGAACAGTTTAATGTGGCCCGTGCAAAAAGACGGCACAGATGAGCCACTTCTTTATACAAAGCGTTTTAACTTTCCTGATGGAAAAGCGCGTTTTTCTCTTGCAGAATATGTTCCACCTATTGAATTCACACAAGATTTCGATCTTACATTGAACAATGGACGACTCTTGGAGCATTTCCACGTAGGGAATATGACAAATAAATCAAAAGGTCTTCAGTATAAATTACCTGAGGTATTCGTAGAAGTTTCGCCTGAACTTGCAAAAGAACGTAAGGTAGAAGATGGATCATTAGTACGTCTCATTTCTCCTTATGGTGCAATTAAGCTTCATGCAGTCGTAACAGATCGAGTTACAGGAAAAGAACTGTATGTTCCCATGCACTCAGTAAGTCATGAAAATGCAATCAACCTTTTAACAGGAAGTGTTGGCGATGTTAATACTCAGACTCCAGCATATAAACAGATAAAAGTAAAAATGGAGTTAATGAAAGCAAAAGGAAACAGACCACTTCCAATGTATAACCCTCGTTATGCAACGCGTAATCCTCAGTTAGGCGTACAAGTGGAACGAAAATGGGCACGGAAAGATTACGAGCCAATTGCAGACTTGAATATATCAGGAGTTAAAAAGTAATGGAAACACCGAAGAAGACTTTAGATGCATCAGTTCTGACGGAAGAGGAAAAACGGGATCAAATGCTTAAACAGGTCGTTCAAGATTTATCCGAAAATGCAGATGTTATTGGAAAAACGATTCTACTTCTCCAAAGACTCAATAAAATGGGCATTCTTGAAGCTCTCGCAGATTTGAATACTCCGGGAGGTAAAAAATAATGGCAAAACCAATTACGAAGATAGATGAACCAACCTTGACCGAAAAAGAAAAACAAGATCAAACGCTTGAAAAGGTTTTACAAGATTTATCCGAAAATGCCGATGGGATTAAAGAAACAATTAAACTTCTCCAAGAACTTCACGAAAGTGGAATTCTTGGAGCTATCAATAATCTCGTTGAAGCAAAAGAGAAAGTGGCAAAAATTGCAGTAGGACAAATGTTGCGTCCGCCTGTAACAAATGCTGTTAACAATGCAATGGAAGCGGCTGGAGTATTGACTGAACTTAATCCTGAAATGACGAAAAAACTGGTGGGAGGACTGTCAAAAGGTCTTCAAAAAGCAGAAGAAGGATTTCAGTTAAATAAAAAAGTGAGTGTTTTCGATTTAGTAAAATTAATGAGAGATCCTGATGTTAATCGTGTTATGAGGTTTTCTCTTGATTTGTTAAAAGGGTTAGGCGAAGGATTAAAGGGTCAATCAAAGTAAGTGTTTTGTACTCAAAGGAAAACTTTTCAACTGTTCGTACTCATGGACTATCTTATTATCGATCGCTGTGAGTATGTTCTTTATTAACGCCTGCTTTTATGCATGATTTGCAGTGGAAGGTAGAAAGCGAGCTAAATTATTTTTAGGGGCAATTTCATTTAGTTAAGGAGATATGATAAAAATGGAGGATACTGATGTTTGGGCCATACAGGTTAAAAAAAGCTAAGTGGCTGATAAAACTGTATCAAACGGTGTTGAATACATCATTGATTATTCTTAGTTTTATTCTTATATATTTTCTTTTTCGGCAACTTTACTACATTTCGAATGATGTTTATTGGGGAAATAAGGATGTTCATGGTACTTTCAGTAAAATATTAATATTTTTCTTATATTTCGGATTCATTTCCATGATCGTACAATATTTCAGGGAAGATTACCATTTCCCATTAAGATATCTTATTTATATTGGGATTACAGCTACCATTCGATTTATCATAGTAAATAATGAAAATTCAATCCAGACTTTATGGTTAGCTGCGGTGGTATTTGTACTTACAATAAGTTATCTAATGTTACCTCACCCGGAAGCTAAAAATGATTAAAGGATAGATAGGAGAAATGGAATGAAAAAAAATAGAGAACATCAATTCAATATGTTACTTCGTGAAATACGCAAGGAGTATGTTGGTAATGGGCCAAAGGAAATCACTACTCGTCTTGTAGGTCCTTGGGTAATTAGTGAGATGAAAGGTAATCTGACGAATGTTGAAAAGTTTATGATGGGCTCCACAGAAGGACAGCGGATGGTTCATGAAGCACGAACTAAATTAGTCAAGCAAATTTATAAGGATCCTGAGGTTCTGAGAAAGATTGAGGTAATGATGGATGCGAAAATTCTAAGCATCTTTACTGATATTAATATAGACATTGATACTGCGATGACGATTTATGTATTTGACAAACTTATTCAGCCATAGTCTAACGCCTCTCTCGATTAAGGGAGGTTTCAGAAGTAAGGGGTTTTACCCATAAAGCATTGATGAAGTAAAAAAACCATTTCTCATTTATGACACTGAGAATTTGGGCTCTACTATTTTTTCTCCTAAACGTAGTGAAGTTTAAGTGGGGGAGGACCACTGTTTTGTGTTTTAAGAAATTCCATAACGTATATAAAACGTTCAAATGTGCGAACCAACCTTATTAGTAGTGGCTAGCTAAGCATTTCAATGTATTGCATGCTTTGATGTATCCACAATTATTACGTACACATATTTGAACTTTTTTTGGCGAACATGATGTTTGTCGTGACGCATGAAATGTCTTAGTGGAAGAGGGAGCACCTAAAGAAATTAGGCGTGGAAGTTTGAATATACAGGGCGTTACAAAAAAAGAAAACACATGAAACTCCGACAAATTATAAGTGGGAAACCTTCATAATTTACAGGGAGCTTAAAGTGTTTTCCTTTAATTCAATAAGTGATGGAACGGTGTATAATTCATTAAATTACATGCAGGTATCGTTCCTAACATCCTTAAAAAAGCTATGTATCTCCTCAACTAATTTACATACTGCAGGAGACAGATAGCGATCTTTCAAATAGGCCAGGTAAACAGTTCTTTCCAAAAAATTCGAATCGATTGCTCGAATTACAGTATTGGGTGTTACAGCGGATTTTATATAGCTTTCCGGTAAAATTGTAACCCCAAGTCCCTCTTCCACCAAACTGCAAGCTGTTTCAAGTCTTTCTATTTCGTAAAAAATATTGGGATTTACGTTTTCCGCTTTAAAAGCTTTCAAAATATCATCTCTCGTTTGAAAACCCGTTGTACTGATGATCAATTCTTTCCCTGCAAGGTCTTGGAAAGTGATGGAACCTTTTTCATTTAAGTCGTCATCTTTATGGACCAAAAGCATGAATTTTTCATTATAGAGGGGAATAGACATGATTTCATCGTTGTTAATTGGCTGGTTCGTGATGGTGAAATGTCCATTATACTGGACCAAAAAATCGATAACTTTCTCTTCCCCCAAGATTTCTTTAACTTTTATATGAATATTAGGATATAGGATTTTAAAATTCCTGATGATCTTGGGGAACCAAAACTTGAAAGATTCAATGGAGCCTATAGCAATTGTTCCACTTCCAACCTGCTTGATTTCCTCAAGTTCCACTTGCATATTATTGAATCTTCTTAGCAAATCCACAGATCTTGTATAAAAAATACAGCCTGCTTCCGTAAGCTCAAGCCCCCTTGTATTGCGTTCCAAAAGCTGAAAACCAACTTCATTTTCTAATTTCATTATGGCATTACTTAGGGAAGGTTGTGATATATGCAGCATTTTTGCCGCTTTTGAGAAATTCTTTTCCCGGACAATTGTAGTGAAATATCGAAGTTGACGAAGATCCATATATTCTCCTTTCTATAGCTTTAAACTATAGATATATTGAAATTTTGTATTGGTAATTATATATTATCTCATTTATAATTTTGAAAAAAGATATTTCGGAATTTTTTAAATAAAGGAGAAATTATGTATACAAATCCGACTTTAAAATATTGGAATGGAAGAATTGATTCCCAATCTGACATGGACAGCTTCAGATACCACCAAAGAGTACGTTTGGCACCGATTTCGGAATTAGCCATCTCTTCCAATGCATCAAGTACCTTTGGATTGATTGGCTTCAAATGTGATGAAGGCGTCAAAAGGAATAAAGGCAGGATTGGTGCTGCAGAGGGTCCTGATCATATTAGGCAGTCATTGGCAAAATTACCCTGCCATTTACCCTCCCAAACCGAGCTGGTGGATGCTGGCGATGTAATATGTGAAGGTACAGAGATGGAGGCCGCCCAATCCCAACTGGGATCGGCTGTTACCCGGATACTGGAGAGTAAAGCGATTCCTATCATACTTGGGGGAGGGCACGAAACCCTGTATGGCCATTATCTTGGGATTAGGAAATCCATTGGACCCAAAGCTAGATTGGGGATCATTAATATTGACGCTCACTTTGATATGAGGCCTTATGAAAAAGAAAGTTCATCAGGAACGATGTTTAAGCAGATTTTGGACGAAGATCAAAGTTGTGGCTATTTATGTATCGGAATTCAGAAGCAGGGGAATACGAAGGCACTGTTTGAAACTGCCGAGAGAAGTAAGGTCGACTACATTTTGGAAGAAGATTTATCATTGAACGAAATGGATGAAACTAAGCGGCGGATAAATGATTTCGCTAAGGAATATGACTACATTATTCTTACATTATGTACAGACGTTATTGATTCAGCCTACGCACCTGGGGTAAGTGCTCCATCGCCGTTTGGACTGAATCCGAAATTGGTCCGTGCCATTATCAGGCATATCGTATCGAATGAAAAGATCCTCTCCTTTGATATCTCGGAAGTGAATCCTTCGTTGGACGAAAATAATAAAACCGTTACATTGGCAGCACATTTAATAAATGAGGTTTTACTGCATTTTAAATAATGAATGGCTTTCCTCAATGCCATCTCCATAATCAATTATCGGTATTGAAGCGAAAAACCTTTGACAGATCCTGACTGTCCATGAATCATTCATGGACAGTCTTTTTTTGCCGCCTATCAAGGATTTATGGTCCCGGGCATTGTTCGACTAACCCTTTAAAGTGTAAAGGAACCTCCATGCGGCCTCTTCATTAGAAGATTAACCATGACTCTGCCATAGTTCAATACTGATACTTGTGGGTTTTTGGTTTATAATAACAACCATCTAGCCTTTTGAGGGGGGATTCCATGAATGAATATAAAGTAACGGTAAGGAATGGCAGTACCTTAATTTTGTCGGAAATCATTAAAGCTGAAGATGAAAGAGAAGTCCTTGGCACCCTTTTGATTTCCAGCGAATTATTTAATCAACCATTTACCGACATCAGGATTTTAGAACGCTGATTTGTGCCTTCCCGTTCCATTTGTTACACTGTAATAAATCTTAATACGGTAGGCGATATTATGTGTGGACGTTTCACCCTTTTCACTGACATTGAAGAAATAAAAGATCGGTTTGATATTCAAGGATCATTTGATGAGGAATACCAATTCAGCTACAATATTGCTCCCTCCCAATCCGTGCTATCCGTCATTAATGACGGGGCAATGAACCGACTTGGATATCTTCGGTGGGGACTCATTCCTTTCTGGGCAAAAGACGAAAAAGTGGGCTATAAAATGATCAATGCCAGAGCGGAAACCATTGCAGAGAAAGCTAGCTTCAAGAATGCGTATAAGAAGAAGAGATGCTTGATAATCGCTGACTCATTTTATGAATGGAAGAAGACACCAGAAAGAAAAATACCGATGCGAATAAAACTGAAGAATCATGCTCCATTTGGAATGGCGGGTATATGGGAATCCTGGAAATCCCCTGAAGGCCGCAGCATCTACACGTGCTCCGTTATAACAACCGTTCCTAATGAGCTGATGACCAGCATTCATGATCGCATGCCTGTAATCCTTAAACCAGAAGATGAAAAAGATTGGTTGAATCCATCCATTAATGATCCTGCATATCTGCAGCAGTATTTAAAGTCATTCGATTCGGAACAAATGGAAGCTTTTGAGGTATCGACTGATGTGAACTCGACTAAAAAAAATTCACCTAACCTAATACAACAAATTTGCTGAGAGGTCATTAGACCTCTTTTTATATTAATTCCGTCCCGATAAATATCATAGAAGACTCATTGTACTGATTAACTGCACATTTCAAGATCTCTTATTAATCAGTAAGAAGTGCATGTGAATACTTTAAAACTAAGCCTTGCGAAAATAGACAAAATGCTGTACTCTTATATTTGCTTTTCAAAACGACTTCGATGTCACTTTCACAAACTCAGATGGTTTCAGCAAGTTTCCAGCCTGGTCTTTTCTGACAGGCATCGTAATATTTGATAAATTATATAATTTTGATCTTCTTATCAAGAGAGACGGAGGGACTGGCCCGAAGATGTCTCGGCAGCGGACTTAATAGGAGTGCTGTGCCAAATCCAGCAGGCTGATTTTCGCCTGAAAGATAAGGAGGGTGTTTTTTATAAATTAAAAGACCTCTTCTTGTTGTTTAATAGAAGGGGTCTTTTTTATGCTGACAGTTTTTTTAGCTATAGCTCAATGAATGGGTAATCAAGTTCAAATTGGTGTTATTTGAGAAAACTGTTAAAAGAATAAAAGCTATGACACATGTCATGGGAAAAATAAAAAGAGGTGTACATCATGAGTGCAAACAATAAAGGGAATCCATGGGCTTTGATTCCATTTGTCGTATTTTTAATTTTATTTATAGGGTCCGGAATCGTCACTAAAGATTTTTATTCATTTCCGGTGATTGTAGCAATTTCTATTGCATCAGCAGCTGCATTGGCAATGAATCGGAAAGAAAGTTTCAATCAAAAGGTTGATATTTTCTGTAAAGGTGCCGGTGACGCCAATATTATGTTAATGGTCATCATTTTCCTTTTAGCCGGCGCTTTTGCCGAAGTTGCAAATGGCATGGGGGCAGTTGAATCAACGGTGAATCTTGCCTTAGCCGTTTTTCCGCAAAATCTTTTAATGGTAGGGATATTCATTATCGCTTGTTTTATTTCTCTATCTATGGGGACTAGCATGGGAACGATTGTAGCCCTAGCACCTATCGGGGTGGGAATTAGCGAGCAAACCGATATTTCGCTTGCCTTTTCAATGGCTGCCGTTATTGGTGGTGCGATGTTTGGGGATAACCTATCCTTCATTTCAGATACGACAATCGCTGCAGTTCGAACACAGGGAACGAAAATGAAGGATAAGTTTAAGGTGAATTTTTTCATCGTTTTACCTGCGGCTATCATCACATGTGCCATTCTTGGAATTTTAACGATGGGTGAACAAGCCGACATCACCCAAAATTCTTATAATTGGGTGAAGATTCTTCCATACCTTTGCGTATTGATCACTGCATTGGCAGGAGTCAATGTGTTCCTGGTCCTTTCTATCGGAATTGTATTTGCCGGAATAATCGGCTTGGCGGATGGAAGTTATCAACCGTTGGGTGTCATTCAAAAAGTTGGTGAAGGAATGGCGGGAATGTATGAAATATCCTTCCTTGCCATTTTAATTGCAGGTATGGTTGCTGTAATAAAACATAATGGTGGCATCGATTATCTACTCCACCTCGTGACCCGAAATAGCAAATCAAAAAAAGGGGCGGAATTCAGCATTGCCGGGCTTGTTGGTTTGACGAACCTTTCAACGGCAAATAACACGATTTCGATTATCATTGCCGGGCCACTTGCCAAAAATATTGCTGAAAAGTATGGGATTGATCCGCGTAAATCGGCGAGCTTACTTGACGTTTTTGCCTGTTGTATCCAAGGGTTGATTCCATATGGGGCACAGCTGCTTGTTGCAGCAGGAGTAGCAAAGATTTCACCGATAAGCATCTTGCCGTATTCATATTACCCAATACTAATTGGACTTTGTGGAATCGTTGCCATCTTGATTGGTTTTCCACGGTTTCGGCCTGGAGAAGATGTAGCGAAGAAACGTACTTCTTAAAATGAGAATAGGTAATGAAAAACACCCTGGATCATTGGATACAGGGTGTTTTCTGTATGATCGAAATACTAAAACATAAGCATAAAAATTATTCAGAAGTCACCCTCGCTCTTATTTCAGAATAAGTGTCCTAAACTAATCAAGGCCGTCTTCATCTGACCTGAAAATACCAATTCATCTGTTTGATATTTCTTTAATTTATGATAGACAAATTTTTTCCATAACCAAAATAACTGTGCTTCATTCCGGTCCATATTGATAATGGTTTTGCGTGAGGCATTTGTCATGAATAGAGGACAACACCAACTAAACCAGAAAGAATAATTACATAGGCTGGGTGCCAGCGTAATTTCATTAGGGCAAATAACGATAATCCAAAAACGAGTAATAAGCTAATCGTATGCCATGAAAAGTTCGGGGCTATCATATGATTGGAAAGTGCTAAACTGATTGCTGCAAAGAGGATTAAACTAGTGACAATGGGTCTTAATCCATAAAACATGGATTGAATAATTGGAAAATGATTCAATTTGCTGAAGAAGGTGGCTATAACGGTCACGAATATAATAGCAGGTAGCAAGATTCCGAGAGCGGATGATATGGCTCCTGCTAATCCAGCAGTCGAATAGCCAACGAGAATGGCACTATTGGCTGTGACGGGTCCTGGGGACATACCGGAAATGGCGATTATATCGGTAAATTGCTGCGTCGTCATCCATCCATGCTGTGAGACTTCCGATTCTATTACGGGAATCATGGCGTATCCGCCTCCGAACGATACAAAGCCGATAATAAAGAAGGTGCTAAACAACTCCCACAATTCCATCATAATATCACACGCTTTCTTGAAAATTAGTTAGACCCTTTTTTAGATTTACCTATATGCCAGCACCCATGAAAGGTTCGAAATCATTTTCTTCTTTTCTCATATCTTTTCTGTCCAACTTGACATCGTATCCTAATTTTCTCTTAATGGAGATTGTCACAATACCCGCTACAGCTCCTGCTACTATAACTATCACAGGGTGAAGAAAGAAGAGGACTGGAATTCCTACTAGTAAAATACAGAAAGTTGCTTTGTCTACAACAGCCGTTTTTCCTATCTTGATAGCCGCATAGGCGATGATGGCTACTATGGAAGCTCTGATCGATATGAATGCGGATTCTATCTTCGGATTATCCTGAATGAAAAAATACAAAATGCCTAGGAGCAGAACAATTAAAAAGGTAGGTAATGAAACACCGATCATGGCTGCCATTGCCCCCTTCATTCCGGCAATTCGATGGCCGATAAAGGTGGCGGAGTTAATGGCTACAGCTCCCGGTACGGACTGAGATAACGCAAAAACATCCGTAACTTCTTCGCTTTTCATCCATTTCCTCTTTTCGACCACTTCTTTTTCGATTAAAGGGATCATCGCAAACCCGCCTCCGAATGTGACAGGTGCTATTTTAAAAAAGGTCCAAAATAAATGGAATAGAGTTTTCCATTGTCCTTTCATTGACATCAGTCACTTCCTTTGCATGCTTTGTTTAAATCTTATTACTAACATATCAAAGAAAAAGGAATGGGTAAATTGCAACAAAATCATCGGGTATAACAAAACGTTATACCCAGAAGGTTTATCCGTTTTATAAAGAATGTCGCCAATAATTTAATAGCCTCACTTATTCAGGGATGTAGCACTCGTTTTTCATTTCACCATTTACCTTTATGATGCTATCATTTTAATTAACTATCAAAAAACATGGAGGTCGTTTTCTTGAAATTAGAAAATCTAAAAATGTTTTGTTTAGTGGTGGATGAAGGAAGCATAAGCCAGGCAGCGAGGTTAAGTTTCCTAT
The DNA here is from genome assembly GCF_006680105.1 of Bacillus sp. B4EP4a. Classification (NCBI taxonomy): domain Bacteria; kingdom Bacillati; phylum Bacillota; class Bacilli; order Caryophanales; family Bacillaceae; genus Bacillus; species Bacillus sp. B4EP4a. The sequence goes on along the minus strand of NZ_VHIK01000051.1, from coordinate 9,172 downwards.
CTCAACCCGCTGTAACAAGACAAATCCATCAACTGGAAAATTATTATAACACTTTGTTATTCGACCGTGAGGAAGGAAGGCTGAGAGTTACAGAGGCAGGAAAGTTGTTATACCCTTTTGCGAAAGCTATTGTAAATGACTTCAACCATTCAAAAGAAGTGATTCAGCAATCAACTGGCAAGTACAATGCAAACCTCATAGTTGGGGCATCCTTGACAATCGGTGAGTATTTGTTGCCGAGCTTGCTTGGGAGATTTAAAAAACAACAGCCTGAAATAAAAGTGACATTAACGATAAAAAATACCCCCCGGGTTCTTGAGGATCTTTCAAACGATGTCATTGATTTGGCCTTGGTGGAAGGGCTTGTGGAAAACAGCGATTTTATTGTAGAAAAGTTCGCCGAGGACGAATTGATATTGGTATGTCCGTCCGACCACCCATGGAAAGACAGAAAAGAAATTCAGCTTGAGGAATTGGGGAATGAAAGAATGATTTGGCGTGAATCCATTTCAGGAACACGGCTTATAGTAGAAAACATGTTAAGGGAGCATGGGGTTTTAGCAAAAATAGAAAGTTACATGGAGATTGGTAGCACACAAGCGATAAAAAGTGCGGTTGAAGCTGGACTTGGAATCAGCATTTTGCCAAGGTTGACAGTGGCCAGGGAATTGGAGCAAGGCTTTTTGCGGGAAGTGGTTATTTCCAGAATAGATATAACAAGAAATTTATGGCTAGTCAGGAAAAACAATCGTTTTAATAAAATAGGGGTGTCTAAATTTGTTAATTTTCTTCAATAAGGAAGGAAAGCCACTTTGGTTTACTATTACAATTTAGCAGAGTTTTCAGTTTCATGGTTAACGATGTTGCCCCCGGCCCCCCTTACCTTGAAAAAGTCATAGCAAATTGAATATACCCCATGATTATTCATAAAAGCTCTTCTCTTTCGGGAGGGGCTTTTTATATTTGGATGTTCAGATTAGACGAACAAACGTATGTAAACAAGCAGTTTATATATAAATAAAATTGAAGTTACTATTAGAAATAGGAAATATACTTAATGGCTAATTAATTATAAAATAAATTCATATTATTCTAAAAATTTCTATAAAAAGAGAAAGTTTACTTCTTCAACATACGGAATATAGACATGATATCTGCTTATTCAAACGAGAAAGGGGTATGAAATGTCCAAAGTAACTTTTATTAAAGGAATTGTTTCCGTTCCCATTATTTTTGCTATACTCGCAGGATCTTCTGTTACAAATGCTTCATCCGATAAGCCAATGTCCGCAACAAATGCAACTATATCAGCAAATAAGGCTTTTTATGAACAGTTGAATTTTAAAGACAAGGAAGATTTCAAGAATGCACATAAAGGATTCATTGCACCCTTGAATATGAATCCAATAAAAAATTCAAAAGGTGACGTAGTATGGGATAGTAATCGATATTCATTCATCAAAGAAGATCAGCCGGCAAGTTTTACTGTAAACCCTAGCTTGTGGAGACAGGCACAACTACAAAATATAACAGGCTTATTTAAAGTGGTAGATGGCGTTTATCAAGTTCGGGGCCAGGATTTATCAGTGCTTACCATTGTGGAAGGAAAAACAGGATTAATAGTTTTGGATACACTTTCTACAATTGAAACGGCCAAAGCAGCGATGGAGCTGTATTTTGAACATCGACCCAAAAATCCGGTAAGTGCCATTGTTATTAGTCATAGTCATGCGGATCACTTTGGTGGTATAAAAGGCATTGCTCAGTACGCTGAAAATCCAGCAAAGGTGCCCATTATTGTCCCCGCAGGTTTTAATGATGAAGCGCTAAGTGAAAACATTCTTTTAGGTAATATAATGTCTCGCCGTGCAGGTTATATGTTTGGAAATCTTTTACCCGCAAATGAAAGAGGATTTGTTACTTCTGGAATTGGCCCGGGATTAAGTAACGGAAATTTTAGCTATTTACCTCCAACAATGGAAGTAAAGGATGATATTCAAACGGTGGAAATAGACGGAATAACATTTAAGTTTTTATTGACGCCGGATTCAGAAGCTCCATCTGAGATGCATTATTATATCAATGATTACAAAACTTTAGTCGTAGCCGAAAACACAGGACACACGTTACATAACATTTATACATTAAGGGGAGCTAAAACCAGAGATACCTTAAAATGGGTGAAAGCACTTGATGAAACAGTTGATCTGTTTGGAAATGAAGATATAGATGCTATGGTTACCGCCCATACATGGCCCATATGGGGAAAAGACCATGTTCTGGAGCAGTTGGAAAGTCAGCGTGATTTGTATAAATATATTCATGACCAAACCATACGATTAGCTAATTTAGGACTCACACCTGATGAAATCGCGGAAAAGTTAAAGCTTCCTGAAAAGTTGGATAAAGTTTGGGCCAATCGGGGGTATTACGGAACATTGAAACACAACGTAAAAGCGGTATATAACTTTTATTTAGGATATTTCAACGGTAATCCATCCGACTTGGATACTTTACCACAAGAAGAATCGGGCGCTAAATATATAGAATATATGGGTGGGGAAAAGAAGGTCATTAAACGGGCAAAACTTGATTATAAAAAAGGGGAATATCGCTGGGTGGCTCAAGTCTTAAAGCATGTGGTCATGGCTAACCCCAAAAATACAGAAGCAAAAAATTTACTGGCTAATGCTTATGAACAATTAGGATACACAGCTGAATCTTCTGTGTGGCGTAATTTCTATCTAACCGGCGCAGATGAGTTAAGGAATGGTGTGGCAGACTCCAAGGGAACTGGCGGAATGATGAATCTCGATACGCTGCTCAATATGCCAATGGATGATTTCTTGAAATTCTTGTCCATTAAATTAAATGGAACAAAAGCGGAAAATAAAATTATGACATTCAATTTGACCTTTACAGATTCAAAAACCAATTACATGTTTGATCTGGATAATTCTGTATTGAACTTCAAAAAAGGGAAAATGGCGTCCAATCCTGATGCAACAATAACACTGGATAGAATAACCTTCTATCAGATTGCTCTAGGTCGTGAAGATTTATCCAAAATGGCAGCGGCCGGTAAAGTTTCCATTTCAGGTGATAAAGAACAGTTTGAAGATTTCCTGTCTTTGCTTGATCAATTTCAACCAAAGGTCAATATCGTTACTCCGTGATAATCAACTACTTTATAGCATGATGGATCAAGTGAGGGATGTTTCTATCCACGAGTCTACTTATTAGTCTCGTGGGTTTGAATGTATCAAATAATCTTGTAGGCATCCCAGTTTCGTTTTTTAAAATCATTATTGTCATTCTTGTCTTTTAATGAAAACGCTCCTAATAGTCACAGAACAAAAATCAATAAGTGAAAAGTGAATTTTCAGGCTTGGCATTTCGAAAGGGAATGTAAGCGCTTCCCTTATATAATTCAAAAGTTTTGTGAAAATATAAAAAATGGAGTGATGAGGAATGCAGCTGTATGCAAGTAAGAAACGAAAATTAGTGATTAGCGGCCTTTTATTTGTTGGGATGATTTTAAGCTTTTTTGATCGCGTTGCCATAAATGTCGGAATTATTCCTATTGCAGATGAGTTTCATCTCAATACGTCCCAGACAGGTTTTTTAATTAGTATATTTTTTGTTAGTTACTCACTCATGCAACCGCTTGGCGGATGGATGACCGATAAATATGGAGCAAGGGTCATGGTTACAGTTTCTTTATTTAGTTGGTCTTTATTCACTGTAATGTCTGGGTTTGCTTGGTCATTTATGTCTTTATTATTCATTCGTTTTCTGTTCGGGTTAGGTGAAGGGCCTTTCTATCCTGCCAGTATGTCCACTATAAGAAATAACTTCCCGGAAGAAGAACGGGGCCGGGCCAATTCGTTTTTCCTGTCCGCCCAGAATATTGGCGGGATATTAGGTACTGCTCTTGCCGCTTCAATGGTTGTAGCTTTCGGTTGGCGGGGCATGTTTACCATTGCCGGAATTCTAGGGATAATAATTTCTTTCGGTATTTGGTTCATTCTAAAGCCTCAAGGAACTCAAGAGGTTAAAAAAGACAATCCGAAACAAAAAAAGGTAGCCCTGAAACTATTATTTAAAATCGAAAACATTTGGAAACTCATAACTTTCAAGTTTATCTCAAATATTATCAACTATGGTCTGATCACTTGGATGCCTATATATTTGGTTAAGGAAAAAGGGGTTGATTTAATAGACGCCGGGGGTTTATTGGCAATCCCTTATGTTTTTGGTTTCTTGATGTTTAATGTAAGCGGATGGCTTCTGGATAAGCATATGGCTAACCGGGAGAAGTATCTTGCTGCTGCAGGTGCTTTATTATCGGCAATTTTTCTCTTTTTAATGTCTAACGCCACGTCCATAGCACTTTTCATCACTTATCTCACTCTCAACTCCATAGCGCTGTCTTTCTTTGGAACCGTTCTATATACGATTATCATAAAATACTCACCAAAGGAACTTACGGGCTCTGCCTCCGGACTCGTAACTTTTGCTGGTCAAATTGCAGGTGCGGTTTCGCCTTTAGCCCTCGGTTTGATTATCAGTCTGTTTAATGACTCCTATAATGCAGCTTTCCTGTTTTTAGTAATAATGGCGTTATTGGGAACGGTTGTTGCCGTTTCTATTAAAAATAATCGGGCACAACCCGCTAAAGAATACGAAAAAACAACTACCATTGTATAAAATTGGCATTCTGCTTTTGAGGAGACAGTTTGAGATGTCCTGATTCCACATCTCTAGAATTGAAAGGGCTTTCTTTTCGAGGTATGATATTAGTAATAGGCTAGAAGGAGAATCAACCATGAATATTGAACAATTGGAATATATCATTAAGGTAGCCGAGGTTAACTCGATTTCCACGGCTTCAGAGAGCCTCCATATCTCTCAATCTGGAATCAGCATGGCCATTACGAGTCTGGAGAAGGAATTAGGTATAAAAATCTTCAAGCGATCTAGGTTAGGAACGATACCTACAGAAGACGGAAAGGAAATCATCCAGAAAGCTCTTGAAGTATTAAGCAAATTAGAAGAAATAAGAGACAGTGCACAAATACATTCAGATACGATGGAAAAAGAATTACGCCTATCCTCTACACAAGGTTTATTTCTTACGGTTTTGCCTAAATCCTTGGCATTATTTAAGAAGAAGTATCCAGAGGTGAAAATCGTGATTGAAGAAAAGGGGGGACAAGAGATAACCAATGAAGTACTGAATGATAAGATAGACATCGGGCTATTGAACATTCCAAAGGTTAAACCAAAAGAAAATGAGTTGGAATTTCAACCTTTAATGGAAGCAAAAGTGATTGTTTCAGTCAGTAAGAATTCCGCTTTAGCCAAACGTAAAAGCATAACCCCACAAGAGCTAATGGACGAAAATTTGGTCATTTACAATGGACCAAGAATGAAGGCGTTCATCAAAGGTTTTTTTGATCATTACGGTGAGATGAATATTTTGTTTTTCACAAATAATACAGAAATCATCAAAAAAACCGTCGCTGAGGGATTAGCCATTGCCTTTTCCTATGATATTGGAGTTAACAGCGACCCCTATTTCCTAAGCGGGGAACTTGTGGCCATTCCTTTGGTGGAGCTAGAAAATAATACAATGGAATTCGGTTATGTTCGCTCTAAGAAGCAGTATTTTTCAAAAGCTGCCAGGGAGTTTATTAAATGTCTCGAATTCTATACTACTCTTAAATATTAGTTTCCCATGATGAAGGGGAACTAATATTTTTTTGTGTTTACATCAATTTTTCTTATGTTTATATCATATATCATTATTTTACTTAAATATTAATTACATTTAAAATTAATTTTATAACATTTTAAATATTTGAACAGTTTGACAAAAATCAAAAAATGAAAGGGGAAACTTATGGTAACAACGCAGGAAGAGAAATTAGAGGTACTTCAAGCAAAGTTGCAGGATTTCATTCAAAATGAATTGCTTCCATATGAACAGGAGCATGGATTGAACGCTGAAGAGGATATACCGAGGGAAGCCATACAATGGGCAAGAAAACGATCCAGGGAATTGGGTTTTTATGGAATTAACCTCCCTGAAAAGTATGGTGGACAAGATGTTAGCTTAAAAGGATTATGCATGTTCAAGGAGGAATTGGCCCGTTCCGGAGCGGTGTTATGGGGGCAGGTTATCGGCGAGATTGGCGGGCCGCTAAGAATTGGTCAGATGCTGGAAAGTTTTACACAGGAGCAAATAGAAAAATATGTGATGCCCGTCGTGAAGGGGGAAGCTAGCTGCTGCTTTGCCCTTACAGAACCAAATGCCGGATCGGATGCCTTTGCTATCGAAACAACAGCTGTCAAAGACGGAAATGATTATTTATTGAATGGAAAAAAACATTTTATCAGTGCTGCACCCTATGCTGATTTCGCCATTGTCATAGCGAAAGAATATCAGGAAGGAGAAAAAGGAAGAATCACTGCTTTCCTAGTAGATAAAAAAACACCCGAACATTCGGGGTTTGAACTAGGAGACATTCAAGTTCCCCTATCTGGAGAGCGCATACATGCTGAATTAAATTTCAATCAATGTCGAGTGCCTGCCGCCAATATAATTGGAGAACCAGGAAAAGGGTTGCTGCTCGGATTGAAGAGAATAAACACAAATCGCGCTTCCCATGCGGCCGGATTTATCGGAATGGCTCAACACCTTCTCAATTTATCTATTGAGCATGCTAAAACGCGAGTCCAACATGGCAGGCCCATTGGTGACTTTCAGGCAATTCAGCATATGCTCGCAGAAATGGCGACGGAAATCTATGCAGCAAGGTGCATGGTCTATGATGTGGTTGAAAAAATTGATCAAGGAAAAGAGGATCGGGCCGGCACGTCCATGGCAAAGCTGTTTGCTTCAGAAGTAAATAGCCGTGTGGCTGACAAGGCCATCCAAATCTTTGGCTCCAAAGGCTTGGTAAAAGGTCATCCAGTAGAAAAAATGTACAGGAGTGCACGGATGTATCGGATTCTGAGCGGAACCTCGGAAATTCAAAAAAATACAATTGCCAAAGCATTATTAAAAGGGTAAAACCTTTTTCGAGGGAGGAAAAAATACATGCTGCATAAGTTGACATTTCAGTCACTGTTGAATAAAGGAATGAAACGATTCGGCGAACTGCCTGCAATTACCTTGTTGCCAACCGGGGAAACGATAACCTACGACGAGTTATGGAAGAAAACTGAACTTATCTCTTCTTATTTACTTCGCTTAGGTGCAGGAAGGGGTGTCCGCATAGCGACCATCATTCCAAACAGTTTGGAAAGTGTGATGTTTGGTTTGGCCATCCAGCAATGTGGAGCTACCTTAGTGCCATTAAGTGAAAAACTGGGGAAACGAGAAATACAATTCATCCTAAAGGAAGCAAAACCAGAAGTGGTCATAATAGCTACAAAGACACACTTTGACACCTTCTTTGAGTATTTGGAAGAAATGAAGAAGGAAGATGTCCATGTCATTGGGCTTCCTGGCTTTAATATTAATTATCCAGAGGAGTTTGAACGGTTTCAATGGCCCAGTGAAATAAATAATTTAGACTTGCCATTAGCTGAAGCGGAAGACATTGCCCTTCTTTCATATACAGGCGGGACAACGGGTACACCGAAAGGCGTCATGCATTCCCAAAAGGGACTCGGCGCCGCCATACTTTCTGCCGCTATCGAAGACCCACTTGACGACCGAGACCGAGTATTGCTAAGTACGCCTATTGTGCATTCAGCCGGTTCATTACTTTGGAGATCCCTTGTTTCGGGCGTCCATGTCTATGTGATGGGCTCATTCGACGCTGCAGAATTCATACGGGCGATAAAGGAACATGAAATTACGACGACTTTCATGGTACCGACCATGTTATACAGATTACTTGATCAGACAAAGAAGATGGAATATGATATGAGCTCCATGCGCAATATTTTCTACGGCGCGTCACCAATTTCACAAAAGCGCCTTAAAGAAGCTTTTGAAGTATTCGGGCCCATTATGCGCCAGCAATACGGCATGACAGAATGTAATATTGTCATTACAAGACTATCGAAAAGCGCTCATGTATGGGCTTATCATAACAATTCGGAAATTTTGAAAAGCTGTGGAAAACCGTGCATTCTTACCGAAGTTCGACTGATTGATGATGAAGGAAATGATGTAGAACCTTCCGAGCTTGGCGAAATTATCGTAAAATCCCCAGCGATGATGGCAGGCTATTATCAAAGACCTGATCTTACCCAGGAATACATCCGTGATGGCTGGTTCTACACTGGTGATATTGGTAAATGGGATGAAAGCGGTTACCTTTATATCGTAGATCGAAAGAAAGATATGATCATTTCAGGCGGGATGAACGTATATTCTTCAGAAGTTGAGCGGGTGGTGAACCTGCACCCTTCTGTTGCATTAAGTGCTTGCATAGGTGTTCCCCATCCAGATTGGGGAGAAGTAGTGTGTGTCGTTGCATCACTGCAAGAAGGGTTGAACTGTACTAGTGAGGAATTAATTGATTTCTGCAAACAAAGAACCTCAAAGTATATGGTTCCTAAAGTTGTCTATTTTCTAGATAAGTTTCCATTAACGCCGATTGGAAAAATTGATAAGAAAGAATTAAGAATGATGTTTGCACAAGGTATTCTAACCATCTAGGAGAGGAAGAACAAGGATATCATAAAAGAGCTAATTTCAACCTTGAGACCTACAGCAATCCAGAATATAAGATAGAGCAGATGAATGCAAAATAAGCCTCGCACGTTAATCTGGAATCAGGACGTGTGAGGCTTTTATGTACTATATCTAAGTTGTTTTTGAATAGAAATTTAATTAACGTTGTAGTGAACGTTAAATGAAGTGAGGAAGAAAGATTATTATCTAAAGGAAATGATACTGAAATATTATATTTTTCTATTGATTACACCAATTCATGAATGAAAAAAATAGAGTGTTAGGATATAATATATTATTGTATTGGAGATTCATAACGGAATTTCCTTTTTTTTATGGCTTCATTTTTTTATCTCCCCAATGAACAGGGGAATAAATTATAGCTGTATATGTTTTTATAATAATAATTATAGTGTAGTAGAGGGGTTTGTTTTAATGGAGATGTTAATTTAGCTTATCAATGGGCTGATGAAGTCG
>NZ_VHIK01000050.1:0-35360 GCF_006680105.1 Bacillus sp. B4EP4a | reverse complement strand
TTTTTAGAAAACGTTTACGTAGAAAGTTGGTGAAACATGTCGATTACCATTAAAGATGTAGCAAAGCAAGCAAATGTATCCGTTGCGACTGTTTCTCGTATTTTAAATAATTTGCCTGGCTACTCGGATGAAACACAACAACGAGTAAAAAAGGTAATCAAAGAACTTGGTTATCAACCTAATGCCGTTGCAAGAGGTTTAATTAATCGCAAAACAAAAACGATAGGTGTACTCGTTCCCAATGTATCTGATTTATTTGCAAGTGAGGTTTTAGCCGGAATTGAGGAACAAGCTCATGAGTTTGGTTACAGTGTAATGATATGTAAAACCAATCATGATGGTAAACGAACGATCAACTACTTGCAGGCATTGTATGAAAAACGGGTGGATGGAATTATTATCGTCAGTGAATTTATCACGCTAGATTACTATAAAGCGATTGAAACAAACAATGTACCGGTTGTATTAGTGGCAACACAATCAGACTATCCCCTTCCCTTTATTAAAGTAGATGATTATCAAGCTGCTTACGATGCCACGACCTATTTAGTAGAAAAAGGGCATTCACATATTGGAATGATTGCAGGAACAAAAAGCGATATCATTTCGACAACTCCACGTGTAAAAGGCTTTACAGACGCATTAAATCACGTGGGAATAACAGTGACCAATGAAATGATCACGTATGGAGATTTTTCTTTCAAGAGTGGTATTGAGGGAATGAACGATTTATTGAAAAGTTACCCAAAAGTAAGAGCTGTATTTTGTGCAAGCGATGAAATGGCTGTAGGAGCCTTATCACTTTTATATAAAAAAGGAATTAGAGTACCGGAAAGTATATCCATTATAGGATACGATAATACAGCTACAGCTGAGAAGGCCATTCCCCCACTTACGACGGTAGCGCAGCCCTTATATAAGATGGGTAAAGATTCCATTCAACTTTTATTGGATCCATCTTTAAAAATAAACCAGCTTTATCCTCATCATATTGCTGAACGTGATACAGTCCATTCATATAGCGAATAAAGGTTAAGTTACAAGTTGGGGTGATTACACTATTATCACTCCAATTATAAACGGCTTAACGTAAACGTTTACTATCATTGATGATTCCATTAGAGTAAACGTTTACTTATGCATAAAATAGACGAAATTTTCAGACGGGAGATACGTATATGAAGAATAAGTGGCGTTACCTCTGTACTACAGCATTTATAGCCAGTTTACTTACAGGATGTACTAATCAAACAACAGCTGATGAAAAAATCCATATTGAATTTTTTCAAAATAAGCCGGAAGCTGTAGCGACATTTGATCATTTAATTGAAAGGTTTGAAAAATTGCACCCCAATATTGATATTGAACAGAATAACGTTCCTGATTCCGAGACGGTATTACGGACGAGATTGGTGAAAGAAGATGTACCAGACCTTTTAGCGATCGGAGGCAATGCTACGTATGGCGATATTGCAGAAGAAGGATTATTTTATGATTTTTCAAAGGATTCAGCCATCAATAAAGTTATACCAGACTATGTTAATATGCTTAATTTATTAGGTAGAACGAATAATGAGGATAATGGAATTCCCTTTGCGACGAATGCAAATATGCTTTTATATAACAAGGATAAATTTAAAGAGTTAGGGTTACAAGTTCCCAAAACATGGGATGAGCTAATTAACGTTTCAAAACGGATTCAAAAACAAGGAGAATTACCTTTTTATTTTACGTATAAAGATGCTTGGACTGCAATGGTCTCATTTAATGCCTTAGCAGGAAACTTGCAAGGTGACAACTTTATCCAGGATCGCAATTCCAATAAAACAACTTTTACAGAGCATTACAAGGAAACTTTAGAAAAAATGCTTACATTGCTCGATTATGGTCATAAGGATAATTTTGGCCGTGACTATAATGCAGGCAATCGGGCGTTTGCAAATGGTGAATCAGTTATGTATATCCAAGGTAGCTGGGCAATCTCATCAATTAAAGCAATTAACCCAAATATAAAACTCGGTTCCTTTCCCTTACCTGCATCCAATGATTCATCTCAAAACAAACTCGTATCAGGTGTAGATACTGCATTAACGATGTCAAAAGATACACCACATAAAAAAGAAGCGTTAATGTTTATTCATTTTTTATTAGAAAAGGAAAATTCACAGTATTACATTAAAGAACAAAACAGTTTTTCTGCAGTTAAAAATGTTTTACAAAATGATGAAGCTTTAAAAGAGTTAAACCCTTATTTTGTACAACAAAAAATCACTAGTTTTCCGGAACACTATTTCCCTGCTAGTATGCAAGCAGCCAATTTAGTACAGGATTTTCTAATTAAAGGAGAAGTCAAACCGTTCCTTTCAAAACTGGATGATGAGTGGAATAAAGTCAAAGCGAGAGAATAACAAGGGGGAAAAACGAGTGGTTAAACAATCCAAAGCCTATTACTGGATGGTGCTTCCAGCATTTTTAATATTTTTTGTATTTCATACAGTTCCAGTTTTTCAAGGAATGATTTATAGTTTTACAAATTATAAAGGGTATGGGGATTTTAATTTTGTTGGCTTAAAAAACTATGTGAATTTATTCCAAGACCAACGTATTTTGGCTTCCTATGGCTTTACATTTAAATTTGCCATTGTTTCCACTTTACTCGTAAATATCATTAGTTTGGCAATTGCCATAGGACTTAATGCAAAGATTAAATTTCAAAATACACTTAGAGCTGTGTTTTTCGTGCCGAATATTCTAAGCGTATTAATCGTTGGGTTTATCTTTAATTATTTATTTGCATTTTTTATCCCTCAAATTGCTGAAAAGTTGGGCATCACATCTTTAACACAAAATATTCTTGGTAACCCAGATTTAGCATGGGTTGGAATTGTGATTGTGGCTGTATGGCAAGCCGTTGCATTTAATACCATTCTCTATTTAGCAGGATTACAAACGATTCCAACTGAATTGTACGAAGCTGCTAGTTTAGATGGTGCGGGAAAATGGAAAAGTTTTAAACACATTACATTTCCACTTATTGCATCTTTCTTCACCATAAATATGGTGCTTGCAATGAAAAACTTTTTGATGGTATTTGACCATATTATTGCAATGACAAATGGAGGTCCAGGTCAATCCACGGAAGCCATTTCGGTATTGATATATAAAGGGGGCTTCTCAGGGGGGGAGTTCGCTTATCAGGCAGCAAATTCTGTGATCTACTTTATTTTAATTGTGGTTATATCAATCCTGCAAATTAAATTCCTTCAAAAACGTGAGGTGGATATGTAATGGAAAGTAAAAAAGTAAATTGGCCTATAACCATACTGCTAATTTTTTGCTCACTGGTTATCTTATTTCCCCTCTACCTAACACTCGTGACAGCATTCAAGTCACCAGATGAAATGAGTAAATCCCTTTTGTCTCTGCCTCATACATTAAGATGGGAAAACTTCGCTGAAGCCATTCGCCTGACGAATTTTTTTCAATCTATTAAAAATAGCTTTATCGTTACAGTTTTTACAGTTGCTCTTACATTACTGACAAATTCGATGGTGGCTTATGCCATTGCACGGAATATGCATAGACGATTCTTTAAGTTGCTTTATTACTATTTTGTTAGTGCGATGTTTGTACCTTTTCCGATCATTATGTTGCCTGTTGTAAAGCAAACTAGCCTATTCGGATTAAATAATATGACAGGACTTATCTTTCTGTATATTGTATACGGTTTGGCTTTTAATATTTTTATTTATGTGGGCTATATACGTTCGATTCCCAAGTCATTAGAAGAAGCAGCTTATGTAGATGGAGCAAGTATTTGGACAGTATTTTGGAAAGTTATTTTTCCATTATTAAGCCCAATAAACGCAACAGTCGGAATTTTAACATGTTTGTGGGCATGGAATGATTTTATGTTACCACTTGTTATTTTAAGTGATCGTGATTCGATGACATTGCCGCTTGTTCAATATGTATTCCAGTCACAGTTTACAACAAATTATAACTTAGCATTTGCCTCCTATTTAATGGCACTCTCCCCTATGGTCCTTGTTTATATCATAGCTCAAAAATGGATTATTAGTGGTGTGACAAAAGGTGCTGTTAAATAAGGGGAATATGAGACTGATTAAGAAACAAATTAGAAGTGAAAGGAAGATGAAATTGGAGAAAAAATGGTGGAAAGAAAGTGTTGTTTATCAAATTTATCCTCGGAGTTTCATGGATAGTAACGGGGACGGAATTGGAGATTTACGTGGAATTATTTTAAAACTTGATTATTTAAATGAATTAGGAGTTAATGTCGTTTGGCTATCACCTGTTTTCAAATCTCCAAACGATGATAATGGCTATGATATTAGTGACTATCAAGACATTATGGATGAGTTTGGTACCCTGAATGACTGGGATGAACTTTTGGAAGGATTACATTCACGCAATATGAAATTAATGATGGATCTAGTTGTTAATCACTCATCAGATGAACATAAATGGTTCATTGAATCCCGATCATCAAAAGATGATCCGTACAGAGACTACTATATTTGGCGCCCCGGCAAAGATGGAAAAGAGCCAAACAATTGGACATCAGTTTTTAGTGGTCCAGCTTGGCAATATGATAAAGAAACAGATGAATACTACCTTCATCTGTTTAGCAAAAAACAGCCTGATTTAAATTGGGCAAACCCTACAGTAAGAAAAGAAATTCATGACATGATGATATGGTGGCTTGATAAGGGCATTGATGGTTTTCGAATGGATGTGATTAACCTCATTTCCAAAGCGGAAGGATTGCCCAGCACTCCAGGCGGAAAGCGATACGACTGGGGTGGCGATTTCTTTATGAATGGTCCTCGTGTGCATGAGTATCTACAAGAGATGAATCGTGAGGTACTTTCGAAATATGACATGATGACAGTCGGCGAATGTCCTGGGGCATCCGTTGAAGATGCCACTAAGTATGCGAATAGTGAAGGTACTGAACTAAATATGATTTTCACATTCGAACATATGGATTTAGACTCAGGACCAGGCGGAAAATGGGATGTAAAGCCTTTAAATCTGGACGATCTTAAAGAATGCATGACAAAATGGCAGAAAGGATTGGAAGGAAAAGGATGGAATAGCCTTTATTTAAACAACCATGATCAACCAAGAATGGTCTCTCGCTTTGGCAATGATACATCTTACCGAGTAGAATCCGCAAAAATGCTTGGAACATTCCTTCATATGATGCAGGGAACGCCTTATATTTATCAAGGTGAGGAAATAGGTATGACAAATGTTAAATTTGGTCTTGATGATTATAAGGATATTGAGATTCTGAATATGTACCGTGAAAAAGTTATAGAGGGTCAAGAGGATAAAGCTAAAGTAATGGAATCCATTTATATTAAAGGCCGTGATAACGCTAGAACTCCTATGCAATGGGACGATAGTAAAAATGCTGGTTTTACAACAAGTACTCCTTGGTTAAAAGTAAATCCAAACTATAGAGAAATTAATGTGAAACAATCATTAGAAGACTCGAATTCTATCTTTTACTACTATCAAAAACTAATTAAGTTAAGAAAAAAATATGACGTAATTGTGTACGGTGCATATGATCTTATTTTAAAAGAAAATGAGCAAATTTATGCGTATATACGTACTTTAGATAACGAAACATTACTTGTTATTTGCAACTTTACAGGGGAAGCAGCCTACTTTGAATTACCAGAACACATTAGCTGTGAAGCTAGCCAACTGCTAATCAATAACTACGCGGATCAAAACAGTGATGAAATTTCTTCTAATACATTAAAACCTTATGAAGCGCGCGTTTATCTCTCGAAGTAACGAAAAAAAGTAACCTCGATCGTTTTTGACTTTATGCAGAGTTCACCTTTTGATGAACCTATTCTTTTTAAGCATATGCATCGTAAGGTTCGTGTGCGAGGACTCACAATTAATATTCTAAAACTAGATATACGGATACTTTCAGATTAAAAAGGCATGTGTATAGGAATAAAAAATAACTTTATATCCGAAAAACTTACCCATTAGGTAAGTTTTTCTTTTTTTCGTTTTAAATTACCGATAACAATACTAGTGAATTTAAATGGGTTATTATAATTCATGTTTTTTGCCTTAACCAGGTGGATGCAATAATCCTAGACTTTGCGGTTATTTTAACTCTTCTATTTCATACTTTAAAAAGTTCAACATCTTTTTCCCTCCTACAAATAAAAGCACCCAATTTAATGGATGCTTAGATTTCCTTTCTTTCGTAATCTTATTTCAAATTTATCACTGAAAAATTCATTGGCATTAAATATAGTACTAATGTCTGAAATATCACCTACATTCACAATTAATGCTTCATCAACTTCTTGATCAGTGAGGACTATGCGATATTCATATTGATTTTCAAAATATTTATCTTTCCAAAAATAAATATCAGTCCCTTGATTTTTATAAGAGCTCATCCTAGCTGAGGAATTGATGTTATAATCATCATATTTTACCAAGCCTCCTCTGTAAGCATAACCTTTTTCATTGAGTGTTCTAGTGATTCTGTCAATAAATTGCGATGGGGTAACAAAAATCAAGCTATCTCCGAACTCCCTGATCATTTTATCGATTTGTTCATTAGGTAAATCAAATTTGGTATAGAAATACTTTTCATCCTCCTTAACCACTTTTAACATATCGCCGACAATTGCAAACATACAATATAATGGTCTTTTTTCATTTATATTTTTTCTGAAATTCATTTTTTTAGTTCGCCCCGACATTATTAATTCATGGGTATTTTGAGTAAAGAAATTCATTTTTAATTCCGTAAAAACATGTGCTGCTTCAAATTTGTCTCCTACACCTTTTTCCCCTGAAGCACTTTCCATATCAATATACTTTTTGAAATTATTCATATATAAATCTCCAGACAAGAAACTTTCCACAAAAGGTGTGAACTTTATAAATCCAAAAACTTGACCTTTAAATCCAACGTCTGATATTTTCATACTCTTCATTCCCTCCTATTTGACTACTAAATTCGACAAAAGGGACTATTCACCGGTATTTAATCCTAGACTATTAAGGTACGATTACTGTTAGTGAACATGTAAGAATGTATGCCTAGTTGACAAAGAATATACTTCATTAAAAAACGCTTATCCAAAGGATAGACAGTCTTTCTTCTTTACAGTCTTCCCTTTAACCTCTCCTGACTCCATAATCTCTCCCCAATAAAAAAAGCACCCAATTTAACGGATGCCCCCTTTAACATCAATAAAAAATCCTTCCGGTATTCAGGAAACACTTGAACCTATATAATTACCCGTTCAAGCTTTTCGTTGAAGTGAAATTCAAACGGGAGTGCCCGATTTTAAGGCTTCACGGAAAGATCAAATCTTTTAATATCTATGATTTCTCCCTGCACTGCGATTTGGACCATTTCATCGGCCGTTTTCAAAAATATTTAAAGCGGGAATCGTGAATATACAGAATATCACTAGGGTAGCGGTACTGTATAATAGAAGTATAGGTTTACATATTTTTGATGCTAATTACATTGCGTTCAGCTTATTCAAACTAAAGTATCGGTAGAAAGGTTGGTAACTATTTTGAGTATAAATCCAAATATGGTGGAGATAGCCTCCCTTCTTGGGGAAAAGTCACGTGCAACAATTCTTGCAAGTTTACTGGATGGGCGTTTTCATACTGCAGGTGAATTAGCATTGATGGCTGTAATAACACCTCAAACCGCCAGCTTTCACCTTTCTAAATTAATGGAAGGTTACCTTGTTAAAGTTGAAAAGCACGGACGACATCGTTACTATCAGCTAGCAAATGGAGAAATCGCGCACATTTTAGAATCATTTCTTGCCATTTCCCCACCTCCTGAAGTTCGGTCGTTAAAACAATCAAACCAAGTCAAATTGCTTAAGGAAGCCAGAACTTGCTATGATCACTTGGCAGGAAAACTAGGAGTCCAATTAACAGAATCGATGTTGAAAGCCGGATATTTGAAAAAAGAAGAGAGAGAGTTTACAGTTACACCCAAAGGAAATCACTTTTTTTCTGAATTCGGCATCGATTTACTTGATTTAAGAAAAAAACGCCGTTCATTTTCCCATTCATGTTTAGACTGGAGTGAACGTCACCATCATCTTGGCGGTGCTTTAGGAAATGGGCTCCTTACACATTTTTTTGATTTAGGCTGGATAGTCCGTGTTCCATCTATTCGCGCAGTAAAAGTAACAGCTAAAGGGAAAGAAGGATTTAAAGAAGTTTTTTGTATAGAGGTATAATTTAATAATCCCTCGTGAAAAAGAAAAGAGGCTCTTTTCTTTTTCACGAGGAATTTTCTGTCCTTAGCAGCTTAAGACAATCATAACGATTACTATAAAGCTCTTTTAACAAATTTATTTTCCTTTTGGAAATTGCTATTTACAAGATAGATGCCAATGATAATAAACAGTCCGCCGATTAGGAGTGAAGTGTATATCGGTTCACCTAATAGGGCCCACCCTGATAATACTCCGAAGAAAGGTGCCAAAAATAAAAAGGCACTTGTTTTTCCTGGATCACTCTTTTGTAAAAGGTAATACCAAACAGCGAATTGCACGATCGATGACATGATACTTAACCAAAATAAAATGAACAACGAATGACCATTCATTATGAAAAATGGTTTTTCAAGAATAAAGCTGCCAAGTAAAAGCAGTAAACCGCCAAAAAGCATCTGATAAGCAGATAATACCCATGTATCGGAAATCGCTCCCCATTTTTTCGCCAATAAAGTGGAAATGGCCCAGAAAACAGCAGAAAGAATACCGAAAAGAATACCAACCTTAAATTCAAGTTTAGCTCCCATCGTTATAATTACTCCAACTAATCCTAATGAAACTCCAATCCATTGATATAGTTTATAGCGTGTTTTTGATAAGATGGTACCGAATACAACAACAAGTAACGGGTTCGTGAATGTAAGTATTGAGGATTCACTTGCTGTTATAGTGCGTAAACTCAGGAAAATGCACCCCATAACTCCGGCTGTTTGAAAAGTGCCGATAATAAGGATTTTTATCCAATCCCCTTTAGAGTTTGGATGCGGTCTTTTAAAAAAGATAACAATCATCGCCATTATGAACCCGGCAAGTGTGAAGCGTAATGCTGCTAATAATAATGGGGATGAATAAGGCAGACCAATTTTAACTACTGCAAAGGAAGAACCCATTAAAAATGTCGTTAAAAGTATCAACAGTGTAAATTTGTAAGTATTCATTTTTTTATCTCCTGACATATTTAAATGACGATCTACCGATATTATAGCTGGTGATTATTTCAGCTATCATCGAAATATGGAATACAAGTGGAGATAAATTAAATAGTATCGACATATTATAGGAATCCTTATAGTTTAATTGGCATAAGTAACCCTTTTTAAATCATCGTATTCATCTTTTGAAATCAACTCCAATTCTTGAAGTTTTACCTCTCCCATCAAACTTCATGCCTTAAAGCTCTCTCATCAACCTATATAGGCTTGTAATTCCTACTTTTCATATATCTCTAGAGGCAAATCATCCGGATCACAAAAAAAGTAAACCTTTTTCCTGTTAACTCATCAACACGGATTTCGGAATGTATCACCATATCTACATTTTATATCCTTATACATTCCTGAAGACTTTTCATTATATGTTAAAAAAAGAGCCCTCCAGTATGATTTGGGTAAATGAACACCACATCATACGGAAGAAGCTCTATCATGCAATTACACATCAAACGAATTTGACTGTTTGAGAGAACCAGCGAATAATCATTAAACTTGCCCTTATTATACTGCCGTATAACCGCCGTCTACAATAAGGCTTGTGCCTGTAACAAATGATGCATCGTCACTTGCAAGGAAGAGAACAGCTTTCGCCACTTCTTCCGCTCTGCCTAAACGGCCAATTGGATGTAAATCGATCAAACCTTGTCTGATCTCACCTTGTGCTTCCGCAATAAGTGGTGTATCAATATATCCTGGGCAAACTGCATTGACACGAATGCCATCTTTGGCATAAGTTGAACCTAACGTTTGTGTTAATAGTTTGACCCCGCCTTTCGCAGCAGAATAGGCTGTTACCCCCGGTTTCCCTGCATGGCTATGGATGGAGCCTGTATTGACAATAGCGCCGCCTGTAGATTGTTTTTGCATTTGCTCTATAGCATATTTATCGGATAGGAAGACACCGGATAAATTAATATCAATTGTTTTTTGCCATTGTTCATAGCTTAACTCATGGATGTTTCCGTCTCTTGCAATCCCTGCGTTTGCGAACATGATATCCAGTTTTCCATATTTATTAACCGTCTCTTCAATCATTTTCTTTACGTCATTTTCATTTGTCACGTCAGTTTTAACAAAAAGAGTATCATACCCTTTTCCATTTAACTCTTCTGATACAGCTTGTCCATGATCAGCAAAATCGGCAATGACCACCTTTGCTCCTTCTTCTGCAAATAATTGAGCCGTACTTGCTCCAATCCCGCTTGCTCCCCCAGTTACGATCGCCACTTTATTTTCCAATCTCATATTTAAACACTCCTTAATTTTTAGTTTTTAATATCCGTTAGAAAGGGATTTTAGCGAGCAGTCGCTCCGCCATCTATTACAAATTCAGTACCCGTAGTATAGGAAGATTCGTCCGAGGCAATGAAAAGCACTGTATTCGCTACATTATTGACGCTGCCCAGATATCCCAACGGGAATTCTTTACCCAATTCATCTTTTGAACTGCCCGTTTGTTCAGATGCATAGTCCGCCATCCCGGTATCGATATATCCTGGATGAATCGAGTTTACACGGACCCCTTTTGAAGCATACTCGATAGCAGCATCTTTAGTCATTGTCCGGACCGCTCCCTTGCTTGCACCGTATAAAACATGACCAGGGGCTCCAATCAAGCCTGCTATGGAAGAAGCGTTTATGACTGAACCTTTATTTTGTTTCGCCATCAGTGGCATAATATGCTTCATTCCCAGGAATACGCCGGTCACGTTAATCGACATGAGACGATTCCACTCCTCCAGTTCAATCTCCGCAACCGGTTTAATGATATAAATACCCGCATTGTTGAACAGAACATCCACCTTATCAAAAGTATCGATCGTTTCCTTTGCAACCTTTTTCCAATCTTCTTCATTGCTGACATCATGACGAATGAATAGTGCCTCTCCGCCGATTGCCTGAATGTCTTTCACAGCTTGATCACCGGATTCCTGGTTTATGTCAGTTATGACGATTTTTGCTCCCTCACTAGCAAATAGCAAAGCTGTTTCTTTCCCGATTCCTGTACCCCCGCCAGTAATGATTGCCACTTTGTTTTCAAGTCTCATGATTTCATCAGATCTCCTTTACTTATTTTACTGATACTGAAATCCTCAACCTTAAAGGTTCTCACTAGACAAGTATTCCTATACAAGTAAATAAAGCTGACTTTAACAATCGTCCACCCCTTTAAATGGAATGCCGCTAAAAAAGCTTCATTGTCTGTCTATGCCTTTATTTTACTCTTCGTAATTTGAAATACTATCCTATAATATGCTGTATAATAATTGGGTAAGTATCCCCCTTATATAGGGGTATTTTGTTTAAGGA
Source organism: Bacillus sp. B4EP4a (assembly GCF_006680105.1). NCBI lineage: Bacteria > Bacillati > Bacillota > Bacilli > Caryophanales > Bacillaceae > Bacillus > Bacillus sp. B4EP4a. The sequence goes on along the minus strand of NZ_VHIK01000050.1, from coordinate 23,728 downwards.
GAAGAGACTCGTATGACCCAGCACTCTCATGCTTATGAAGAGATATCGTTTCAGCAATTCATCTTATTCATAAAAAGCCATAACAAACAGATTGAAGAAAATATCAATATTTATTTAAATCTAGAGCCCCTTATATTAGAAAATGAACGTAAGGTGATACAAACATTACTGGAATCATTTCTACTATTTTTATCCGCTCCAAAAATCGAAGACATAAATGAAACATACGATAAGTATCTGGAAACTTGGCTTCAATCACATTTACCCATTTTAAATGTGAACCATTTCAGCATGTTCCGCTTAATCTTTGAAAAGTCCATCGTTACCTTAATGGCCAACCTGAAACATGCCCATACCATCTCCATTCTAATGTTCTTATTATCCATTTTCTCTCATCTCATCCATAGCTATAACAAATGGATGGATGTCGAACCAATGCAACTTTCAAAAACCCACGAAGAAAATGCCGAACTTAAAAGGCTGCAACTATTAGACCAGTTGGATGAGCTTCTAATTAACTCATCAGGAATTAAGGATTTTGCTCATATCCTAAAAAAATGTGAAGAGTTCTTTCACTATAAAAGATGTGTTTTTTATGCTTATATTCCTTGGTCCAATCAATTTTATGGCACCATTGGATTGGAGCTGCCTAAGGTTCAAAGCATGAGAGGACAACTCAGCTTGAAGCAATCCTTTGTTTTCAATTCAAAAAAGCCTGTATTTTTAAAGAATCCCAATCATTATATTAAAAAGGAACATATAGCCTTGTTTAATCTTTCATCTGTCATATTTGTGCCGATTGTTCATGACCAGCAAGTTTTTGGCTGGCTGACCTTTGATCAATTAGGAGAGGAATTCGATTATTCAAAAGATGAACTAACTTTACTTGAACAGGTCGGAAAACGGTTAGGCTTATATTTATCAAGAAAGGATGATGAGGTATCCATTGATATAGATCTACAATTGACGGAACGGGAGTCCATGGTTTTAAATTTGCTGGCGGAGGGGTTTAACAATAAAAAGATGGCCGAATTATTGCAATTAAGCGAGCATACTATAAGGGATTATATAAGCAGTTTAATGACAAAGTTTAAAGCCAAGAACCGTACACAAGTCGTAGTCTATGGATTTCGTTTTGGTCTATTAAAGTAAAATCTGATTTCCTTTAATCGTTATGTAAGTCAAAATAAATCCTTACATAGTTAGTTGTTGAATATATCATTTACAGTGGCTGCCATATCATAATCATTGGAAACGACTTTGAAGAAAGATTCTGTCATGGCAGCCTGCGATCCACTTCTGAAGGTATCAATTCATGTACTCATATTTATAATCGCCTGTTATATTAATAGCACTATCCACCTGAATATTACGGATGGATCCTTCATTAAGGCTAAAATCCTCTTTAGAAACTTCTTTCCATTTTTTCAAATCCTTTCTGTAGATAACTGCTTCTAAATTATAGATGTCTATATTTTTTTCAAGAGCATATTTGTACGTATCCCTAATTTCTTTCTCTAATGCCCCCTGTATTTTTTCTTTAAGATGGTGTAAGGAGATGTTTTCTTCCATATCCGATACGGCACCTTCTACTTCAATTGAAATATCGAATTCGACTGTATCATTTACATAGATAGGCTTTATATTGAATTTTGGCCTCATTAGAGATATTTGAACATTTTTGTTTTTGTTGATTTTTATTCCAATTGGGGACCTTACCGTTGATTTTGTTAACCATCTCATCCCCCCAAGATGTTTATTTGCTATCTCCCCCTTTAGCTGATTATTTTTAATAAAATAGGTCCCAGATAGTTTTACGGTGTTCTGTGTTTTTTCTTTTGCTTTCCATACCTCATTTTTCAACGAAATCTTCGGTAGTTTTATTGTCATTCCTGTTTCATAATTTTGCGTATAAAATCTTTGGATCCGGATGGGTTCGACAAAGGATCTTAATTTATAAATATCCTTCGGATTGAAAATGCTTGTTTGCACTGAAGAGCCGAATAAACTATTGACAAAGAGGATCTTTTCTAAGGAATCATCGGTTCCATATAACCAAGTTGTTTCCCTAATTTGCTGAAATCTTAAAATGGGATCGTTTACGTTGTCCAATCCATGTTTTAGTAAGCTTTCAGAGAAAATGATCAATTTAACATGAGCCCAATAAATATACTGGTTTGACCTTTTATAAATGTCATTCATGGCCTCGTTCATTGTTTTCCCTCGCCCTTTGGCGACCCAAACAGGTGTTGGTTTTGGTTCCAATCCTTCTTGTTTAGCCACACCGGCAAAAGACGTCACCTGCACATAAATGACATACTGCCCATTCTGATAATCTATTCCCATTGCACTTATATATTGAATATCTTGAATATCCTTGGCATCCCAGCAGCCACTTAAAAGAGCAAGGCTCATTACGAATAGTATAAATCTAAGGATCATTTTCATTAGCGATTTCCTTTTGTTCTGTCCTTAGTTTTCAGCATTTCGGCTCGTTTCTTTCTAAAGAGATATGGCTTCACAAAGACACCGCCCCTAGAAGATCTTTCAAGGATAGTGGTGATATAGGCGCTAAGTAGGGTAAACCATAAATCTGCAGCCTTGATAAATAAAGGACAATGGAGAAAACACCGAGAAAGAATCCGAATAAACCTAAAACAGAAGAGAGAAATAATACAAAAAACCTGGCCATGCTTACAATTCCACCTAAAGATTGATTGATTAATGTATAGGTGGCTACCGCAGTGGTACCTGCCACCACCAACATCGTCGGGGATGTAATCCCTCCTCTAATTGCCGCATCCCCTATAATTAATCCACCCACAACGGCCAGTGATTGACCGATTGCTTTGGGGAGTGTGATCCCTGCCTCTCGAAACAACTCAAATAAACCCAAAATCAAGAAGGCCTCTTGTTGAGGTGATATAGGCAACCCAAATCTAGATACGGTTATCGTCGCCAAAAATGGGAAGGGGAGCTGGTCTAATTGAAATGATATTAGTGCTATATAAAAACCTGGCAGGAATATTGATATCACCAGTCCGATAATGCGAAAGAAATATTCGAAATTTGTATAGTAAGATGGAGTATGACGATCTTCCGCCGCCCTTAACAATAATGTAATATTACCTGGTCCAATTAAGGCAGTTGGTGACCCATCCACTAAAATGGAAAAGCGCCCATTATTTAAACTGGCTACAGCATAATCCGGCCTCCCTGTATAATCAAAAAACGGGATCAGGTTGAACTTACTGCCTGATAAAAATTCTTCAAGTTCAGTAGTTCCCAACAAGATATCTGTATTTATTGAGGAAATTTTCCTTTTTACTTTTTCAATGGTTTCTGGATTTACAACATCCTTCACATATAATAAATTGATTTTTGTCTTGCTCCTTTTGCCAATGGTAAATGCTTGATTTTCGAGTGATGCAGTTTTATATCTTTTTCTGATCAACCCTAAATTAACAGAGATATCTTCAATAAATCCATCACGTGGACCTCGGATGGAAATTTCACTACTTGTTTCCTCGGGACTTCGATTCGGGATGCTTGGTAGGGAAAACATGAATAATAATTCCAATTCTTCAAATAGCATCAGGACCATCCCGGAAAATACGTTTTCCTCCACATTTTCTTTTAAAGTGGAGGAAGGGAAAACCCTACTGACTTTAAATTCGTCTTGCGGATCCTCTATAACCTCTTCTTCCTTCAGTTTAGAATTTATGAATACACTACCTTCAAGCCGTGCTACTGATTCCCACAACTTTTTGACATCGACCAACACCTCTGAATAAATCAAAGTGCAAATAAGGGGCGGATCGGTTTTCCCTTCAGATGTAATGGTATGCTTTTTGAATTTTACATCCGAGCTCATTCCGAATAATTCATTGAAATACTCCGTCTTTAGTTGGATCTCCGAAGAACTCCCCTTATTTACCTTGTTCAATAGAGGCTCCATTCTTTTTCACCCTTTCTTTCAAAAAAATGACCATGTTAATAAAAAAGGTTATAACCAAAATGCTAATCACACTCAATTTAAAATAATATCGTTCCGTAAAATTCCTGTATGCTGGAATGTCGATTGGTATACAAAGCGCAATGATTAAGGAGAATGATATAGCAAGCAATACAATATTTTTTATTTTCTTTGATTTAATTTGAAACAGTTCCCCCATTAGGAATATCGATAACGATACACGGATAAATGCACCTGAAAGCCATTGGTATATTGATAAAAAATCCAGCCGGTTCAAATACTTACCCATGGTTAGTAACCGCCATTGAGCGTATGCAGGATTGCTGATTTTTGCAGCCTGTACCGGACCAAACTCTGTAATGGAGCCTATTATGGGTCCCATACTGATAAATAAAAGAAATAAACCTAAAAAAAGTAAACTCCTGAACTTTATTTCTGTCTTTACAAACTGTTGAATCAAAACGAGAAGAAATATCTCTGTAAAACCTCCACCTAGTATTACGATCCCGTCCCAAACAGGTGTAATTCCATTTTCAAAAATAGGGAAAAGCAAGGAGTAATCCTTATACTGTATATTTGCCGTCATTATCATAAATCCAAGTGCCACAACAAGGGGTAAAACCAATCCTCCGGCAATGGCTATTGTTTTGATTCCAGCCTCTGCAGCAATAAAACATAGGATGATGAAAGGTATAAATAATATATATTCTGGCGTTTGAATCATATAAGTACTGTTTACCCAGGAAAATGTGCTATATAAAGTGACAAACAAGTTTAATAAAATATAGAAGAAAAGAAGGATTTTTATGGACCAGGCGGCGAGCGGGTGACTGTGAGTATGTAGCCAACCTATGATATGCTGTTGTTTTGTTTTATTTATGATCCAATAAACCATGGGAAGCCATAAAAGAAAAAGCATCCCGGTGACTAAAGTACTGATCCATGAATCTCTTCCGGATGCCCCAAGCAGTGAAGGCAAAACGATAACATGGTTCATCAACCCAATAGATAGAATCAGCACCATTGTCGCTTGAAAAGTAGATATACTTTTTATCATGTGACACATCCCCTCTCTTTTAATATGAGGAGGCATTTTTGTTTTTATTCATACGGTGTATCAATTCTTTAAGGGACATAGGTATTTGAACGTCCCTTCCCGTCAATAAGCTCCGCTGAATCAACTGCCATTTATCATCGGCTTTGCGATAAATAATTTAGAGAGACATTTTTTGTTTACAAATCAGAAAAGTTTTGTACTGTTTCATCGAACGCCCAACAGGCACCAGCTGTTTTTTAGCTGGTGCCTGTTTGCATTTCTCCCTTATACTGTATCCTCCCAGTTTGAATGATACTTTAAGATGTTAGTTTTGTAGGTTCTTCATTGATAGTTTTTTCTATACTGCTGCTTCCTGCCTGATCCTCTTTTATCCATTTAATGAGCGATATCGATGCCATCGCCATTATTAAGATGAGTGGAACGGAAGTAATGACTACTACTGATTGAAGAGCATGAAGTCCTCCACCGAACATCATGGAAAACGCTACAAGCTCTATGACCAATGCCCAAAATATTTTGTGCCATCCAGCTGGCTCTTGATCTATTGACAACTTTTTTGATGCTGCGCTTGCTAATGTGAATGATGAAGAGTCCAGTGTAGCAGAAAGAAAAATAAGGGTGATAATCATAATCGCAAGCAAGGCTACACTCGCCGGGAAGCCCCTGGTAAATGGCGGCAATGGCTGCTTCCCCACCTTTTTTCTCTAAAATGTCAATGACAGGAACAAGTTTATTAAGTTCAAAGTAAAGACCTGTATTACCCATAATGGAAAACGCCGCCCAACACCCTACTGTTCCTCCAATACATTCAGCAAAAATGACTTGTCTTATCGTTCTTCCTTTCGAGATTTTTGCTACAAATATGCCCATATAAGGAGCACAAGCAAACCACCAGGCCCAGTAAAATATCGTCCAAGCTTCCGGAAAGCCAGAATTGGCAACAGAGTCGGTGTAGAAACTCATACGAAAGAAATTCTGTAACAAAATCCCAACGCTATCCGTAAATCTGGATATTATAAACAAAGTTGGACCAGCTAAAAGAACGAATGCAGAAAGTGCCAAAAAAAGGTACGTATTGATGTTAGCTAATCTTTTCAGGCCCTTTTTCAGACCAAAATACGTGCTAACACAGAATATTAATGTCAAGGCTACTATTAGCGTCATATCTAACATAAAGCTTCGTGGTATATTAAATAATTCAGATATACCTTCAGAAATCATCGGAAGTCCCAAGCCTAAAGCAGCCCCTATTCCTCCAACCAGTCCAACCATGAAAAAAACGTCAATCGCTTTACCTAACCAGCTATTTGCTCCCTTTTTGAGAACACCTTCACAGGCTGAACTCAATTTCACACTCGGATTTTTCCTCACATATAAGTTATAGGCAATCGGCAAAGCAGGTAGACAATATAGTACCCATGCGCTAAAGCCCCAATGAAATAATCCATACGTAGACGCCCAATCTGCCGCCGTCGCAGTTTTTGGTTCGGCCCCAAAAGGCGGAGCAGTGTAATAATAAGCCCATTCAATCGCGCTCCAGTATGTGATACTTGCACCAATTCCCGCCGTAAATAACATAGCTAACCAACTGAATGTCGAAAATTCCGGCTTGGTATCAGGCGCACCAAATTTTATCTTTCCATATTTACTAAATGCCAGCCAAATCAAGAAACCTAAAGCCGCCACCACAGCCCATAAATATAATGAACTCAAACTCTCGGCAATTAAATGATGTAGATCTCCGAGGATTGCAGTCCCTTTTTTAGGATTTAATAGTACAGGAATTGATAAAGCAGCAAGAATAGCTAGAGCCGGCCAAAAGATTGCTTTATCAACATTTGATTGTTTCATATTAAAAGAACCCCTCTTTCATTGCTTTTTGATAGTATGAAAACTTACACTTTCAGCTCCAGCTTTAATATAATTCACCTAACGAATGATCAACATTTAAAGCGCTTTCATTTTATCAAACCATAGGTCATTTATAGATTACAGACTAGCTTTGCATCGCCTTTGTGACTAATTGATGAAAATGTTTCAAACCGTGCTCGGTCGGAGAATATACTCCTCTTCCACAAGCTCTAGAATGTAATCCACTTTGTAATAACTCAACTAATTCGAAGTCTTCTTCCCGCACTTGATCTACAAATTTAATTAAATCTTCCTCGTCTTCAGTCAAGTTTTCATCAGCAAAATAATAACGATAAATTGCCAATGAACTTTTTTCATCAACCGGGATAATATGGCTCGTTGTCATATTTCCAGTACCTGGGTATATACTTATCATGGTATTCGGCCAAACCCAGTAAAAACGTGCACCAGGACCTTCTTCTTCATCACTGGCTATTGTACACTGATAGGAAAAATTATCACAAGGAGTAATACTATATTTAGTTAAATCGAAGGCCTTTGAGAAGCTAGGATGTGCAATTTGACAATGATCACATTCCAAATAATTGTCAATGATTGATTTCCAGTTAGCTTGAACAATCCGACGGTTTTCCCTGACCTTTTTTAAGGAACTAAGAAATGTATATTCATTTATGTTATTTAAAAAAGATTGATAATCTGTTTCGAAAGCAGGTGCATCCTGATTTAGATTTACAAATATCATCGACTGATGTACTTCTATACGAATTGGAGTCATGCAGCTAGGTTTTTCTATATCATTTGTTTTGAAATTTGGAGTCCTGTTCACCTTACCATCTAAATGGAATGTCCATCCATGATAAATACACTGGAGAATTTTTTTATTGCCTTGTTCTGTACGCTCAACTATCGCACCACGGTGAGGGCAAATATTATAAAATGCATGCAACTCTTCGTCCTTGCCCCGTGTTACAATAATCGGCTCCCCGACCAAATCAAATGTAAAGAAGTCTCCAACCTTCTCTACCTGGCTTGTATGCCCAACCATAATCCAATTTTTATAGAAAATATTTTCCCTTTCCTCCTTCATGACTTCAGGATCCACATACTTATTATAAGGTAGTGTATAGTCCAGCCTTTTCATTTCTTCTTTTGTCGACATAATGGCAGTTCCTCCTTTTAATTATCCATAAAAATAAAGACTTGCTCTGAATAAGGATACAGGTATTCCTTTTAAACCTCCTCTGCCGATTGGCATCATATTTCCTTATTTCTGCAGCATGCTTTACTTAACTCTTATGCAAGGATAATGCCATTTCGACAGCCCCCTATTATTACCGATATTTTACTAATTCCCCCTTCTTTAATGTATAAATATGATTTATAATTGACTCAATTTAACCATAATAGACTCATCCTAGTTATTATAGACTCATTTAACACTTAAAAGGAGATGAAGGGAGCAAACTCATGCAAAACTTAATGAGTAATGAAGGAAAAATTGAAATGAGTACTGAGATATTGAAAAAAATTTTAGATCATTCACCTAATGAGATATATGTTCTTAACAAAGATGCCCGCATTATTTATGCAAATAAAGCGTATGAAAGACATTATGGAAAGCAGTTAAGCGAAATAGTCGGAAAACATAATAATGAAATTTTCTCCAAAGGATATTGGAAACCTAGTATTTTACCCTTTGTTTTGAAAGAAAAGAAATCGGTTACAATCAAGCAAGTTTCATATATTGGAAAGGAAATGATTACAACAGCTATTCCTTTACTCAACGATGAACAGGAAATTGAACTTATTATTACAACAGCACAAGAACCAAACTATAAAGGGTTATACATTCCGGACGAACAAGAACCAGAAAAACTAAGTGAAAAGAATTCTTATAAAGAAAGCGTAATTACGAACAACGAACAGATGAACAATGTAATGGAGGTCTGCGATAAGATTTCTATGGTTGATGCGACCATTTTGATTCAAGGGGAGTCTGGTACAGGGAAAGGAGTGTTGGCTAAATACATTCATAATAGAGGACTTCGAAAGAACTCGCCTTTTTTATCCATTAACTGTGCTACCATACCGGAACAATTAATAGAATCAGAACTTTTCGGATACACCGATGGTTCTTTTACCGGGGCAAACAAAGGCGGAAAAAAAGGTCTACTTGAAATGGCAAACGGCGGTACCGTATTTTTGGATGAAATCGGGGAAATCCCGATTAATATTCAGGCTAAGCTTTTACAGGTTATTCAAGACCTTGAATTTCTTCCTGTCGGGGGCAGAGAACTAAAGAAAGTGGACATTCGTATTATTTCCGCTACCAATCGAGACTTATTTGAGATGGTGCAGAAAAAAAGATTTAGAGAAGATTTATATTATCGACTTAATGTAGTTAATTTACAAATACCGCCATTAAGGGAAAGAAAAGAAGATATCATTCCGCTATCTTACTATTTTCTTTCAGTATTCAATAAAAAGTATCAAGTTAATCGGATTATATCGAAGGAAGTCCTCGATATTTTTTATGACTATCCTTGGTCCGGAAATATAAGACAATTAGAGAATTTAATAGAAAGCTTAGTTGTAACGAGTGAAGCTATCATTCAAGTATCCGATTTACCGATAATGCTACAACAAAAAAATGCTCAAGAAACACCAAGTCAAGAAACACATAGTCAAAACAGCACCGTCCAGAACAAATCAAGTCAAATGCTACAAGATTATTCATTAAATAAAGCGTTAGAAGAACTTGAAAGAAACCTGATTGTTACCTCATATACAAAATTCAGGAATACAAGGAAGGTCGCTCATCAATTATCCATTAGCCAATCAAAAGCATCACGGTTAGTGCGGAAATACTGTAAAGATTTAGACCTTTATAATTGATTCATTCAAAAATATATCATAAATATAAGTGGGCTTTTTCATTTGGATTTTCGGGCGGTTCCATAAAAAGAAGGAAACTAAGGAAAGTAGATACTTTCCGATCAAAACTGGTCATCGGGTTGGATATAAAATCGATGCTATGCCCTTTCTTACATTTCGGCAGTGCTGCCTCTGGTCTTTTTGAACATTGCCCATAAATCTTCAAGTATCCTCATCATCGCATAGTACACAGATTTTAGCAGTGGATAAATAAATCAAGGTTATTTATTTCATACATGATTTACAAACAGGATTTGTTAAACATTAATAAAAGAGACCACTTATTGTGGTCTCCTCAGTTTGTAGGCAAAAGGGTTCTATCTAAAAGTTAATACAATGTTGATTGGAACAGATGTGCCAGACTCCTGCTTAGAAAAGTGAGTCCAGAGTAGACCACCGCAGCCGAGGAGGCAAAAAGATGAAATTGGAAGTCGGTCTTAAAATCCTATTTAGCAAACATAAGCTTTACAAAAATTAACACTAAAGTATTTCAACTCTTTTTTATTCTGATAACATTAGTCTTTTTGCTTATCATTTTTCACTGTTTTTCCAGATAAAAACCATCCGCCTATAGCAATGAGAAGCATGACTGACCAAAAGATAATATTCCAGATCGGTCCTTCAACAAAATCGTGTGGGATAATGTGCACGGCTGGATGCGCAAGGGTATGCATTAATAACTTAACCCCTACCCAACCAACGATTAACATGGCTGCGGTTTCGAGGCTAGGTCGCTCCGTCAGTATCTTAACAAAGTATCCTGCTGCAAACCGGATGACAATTAAACCTGCAATCGCTCCTAATAAAATAACAATGAATTTCGCCCCATCCATTCCGCCTATATCACCCATTGGTGTATCTGGCAAGGCAATGACAAGAGCGACTGCAGCCAAAATGGAATCGATAGCAAAAGCAATATCAGCCAATGCAATTTGCGCAACGGTCATACGGTAGCTTTTCCCTTTTCCCTCATTCTCCCCGTGGTCCTTTTTTAGTAAATGCTTTAATGAGATGAAAATCAAATATGCAGCCCCAATTGCTTGAACTTGCCAAACATGGAAAAGGTACGAAATAATAAAGATTGCACCAATCCTAAATATAAAAGCTAAAAGCAACCCAATATTAATCGCTTTTTTTTGCTGTTCTTTTGGTAAATGCTTTGACATAATGGCTAAAACCAATGCATTATCGGCAGATAATAAGCCTTCTAAAAAAATTAGAATAATTAACACCCAGCCATATTCCAATAATAACGATAATTCCATGATACCCCCCTAAAAGCATGTATAAGAATGCGTATGGACTTCAAACCAAACAACACTTTCTCCTCCAATATTGTCCCATCTTATTTACTTCCTTATTCAACCCTTCCGTCCCATTAACTCCATTTGAGTAGGAGGTACCAAAGCGACTCCCCTATTGAAAGCAAGGCATCCGTTAGCTCTATAATATATTCTTTTTTGCTTAGTCTTAGCCCACTGAGATAAACTGGGATTCCAGTCTGTGTTTTTTCAAATTCATCACCTCAAGATTCATTTTACAATCCTATCCATTCTAGCAGATAAATTTAATACTTTTAAGATTAAGAATTCTCACCTTTTCATTACAAACATAATTAAAAAGCATGCACTTCACGACGGTTAACAAGAAAGGTTAAACATCATTGTGCTTAAATGATTTAGGCGCAACATTAATCGCTGAATAAACGAATAAAATTAAGCCTTTCCCCAAATAATAGGTAGACTAATTAGCAGGGAGGGATATATGTGGATGTTAAGCGTGTAAAACAGATACTTTCTTCTTCATCCGACATTGAGGTGAGATATAATGGCACCTCAGTATGGATTGATAATTTAAATGAAGATGGGAGAACGGCTACAGTACATTTAAGAGGACCATTAGAGGAAAGATCAGAAGTAGCAATTGACGAACTTAAAGAAATATAAGGAATATATTAAAAAATAAGCTCCTCTCGTAATGAGAAGAGCCTTTACTTATTTCAGCCTTAATTTTTGACCGATATAAATTTTGTCGGGATCTTTAATTCCGTTAAGACTAACAAGGGATTTTACCGTTGTATTATGGTTTTTTGCAATGAAGCTAAGTGTGTCGCCTTTTGTTACTGTATAAATTGTGGTTGTTTCGGTTTTCAATGCACCGGTGTTGTGCGTCCTAAAAGTATTTATTGTATTTGTAAAATCCCTATAGGCTATATTCAAATCCACCTTTGTACTGATGCCCCTTATTTTACCTGAATCAGAATGCTGCCAAATATCTGCGCTACGTCCCAACGTGCTGTTGTATCTGGCAATCCACAAAGCGTAATTCGTCAACCTTGATTCATCTAAACTATTTTCGAGAAAATATTTACCAGTATACAGCATAGCCGTGTATCCAGCTTCTTCAATAGCTTCTAAAAAAGCTATTGCTGCATCGGTCAGCGTTTTTTTCTTTGCCTTTTTTTTATTTTCCTCAAGATCAAGAACAACAGGGTAATTTAAAGCAAAAGAGTTGATTGAATCTAAAAAATAAGCTGCCTCAGCCTTTGCTTCTGCAACAGTTGCAAACTTTGCATAGTGATAGGCCCCGACTTTCAATCCCGCTGCCAATGCTTGTGGTGCATTTTCTTTGAAATAAGATAACTTAGAATAACTCGTTCCCTCTGTTGCTTTAATGAACACGAACTTCACGTCTGCCTTTGCAACTTCCCCCCAATGAATGGCACCTTGCCAATGTGAAACATCGATTCCCTTTATATATTCCATATTAATGTCCTCCTTAAGGAAACAACCCTATGGCGGTAAATGTTTTATGAATTTAACATAGCCCTTATAAACACATCATATAGGAAAAATGCAGTCCTATTGCCCACCTTATAATAAGATATTTGATGGAGTTAAAACAATAATAAATCTTTGGGAATGAAAGGAAAGAATTATGCTGTTTCCTTTTGTTTTCAAAGGTTAATTTATGCTATACTGATTTTATTAATATCAGAAGGGATGATGGGTGGCCGATGATTAACTAATCTTATTTTTTAAATTTGAAATCGCATATTTCAAATCATACAAAATAGGATTAGTCTGCCCATTTTCTATAAATTACAGAGCTATACTCAAAATAGCTCTTATTTGACAATGCACAGGTACGGCTAATCCTTCCATATGAATTGGGAGGATTTTTTTTATCCTCCCATTAAGGAGAGGGCTGAATTATATGAAAGAATTATTAAAATTAACCAATATTAGCTATGAAGTAATGGACGTAAACATTTTTGAAAATGTAAATGCAAGTGTTCAACAAGGGGAAATCATCGGTATCATTGGCAAAAATGGTGCCGGTAAATCTACGTTGTTGCAATTAATTAACATTGATTTAGAGCCTGTACGCGGACAAATCCAATGGCTGCAGCAAGACTTGAAAGTTTTTATGGTTGAACAAGAAGTCGTGTCGCATCCATCTGAAGATAAGAGCCCTTCCGAAGTTAAATTACTTGATAAAATGCATGTACCAGGCCATGAATTCCAACAATTAAGCGGGGGAGAAAAACTGAAAGCCCGACTTGCAAAAGGACTTTCTAAAGATGCAGACCTTTTACTATTAGATGAACCGACGAACCATCTTGATGAGGACAGTTTAGAATTCCTTAAGGGACAAATAAAAAATTATAGAGGTACCATCATTTTTGTTTCGCACGATCGTTATTTTTTGGATGCTGTTGCAACGAAAATTTGGTCGATTGAAGATAAAAAGCTAATTGAACACAGAGGGAATTATTCTAGTTATATGGAGGTTCGCAAACAGAAAAGACTTACACAACAACGTGAATATGAAAAACAGCAAAAAATGGTTGAACGGATTGAGGGACAAATGAATGAAATCACTTCTTGGTCGAAAAAAGCCCATTCCCAATCGACGAAAAAAGAAGGAGTTAAGGAATACTATCGCGTAAAAGCAAAACGAATGGATGCACAGGTAAAATCTAAACAAAAGCGTCTTGAAAAAGAGCTTGAAAAAGCAAAAGCTGAACCTGTTGAATCCGAATATACTGTACGCTTTTCAATTAAAGCAAAAAACAAGACGGGAAAACGTTTTTTGGAAGTTAAGAATTTAACTAAGTCTTTTAACGAGCGAACACTATTTAAAAACGTCAATTTCACGATACAGCATGGTGAGAAGGTTTCCATAATAGGTCCCAATGGCAGCGGAAAGACGACATTATTAAAAATAATTCTTGGACGTGAAAATTTTGCGGGCAATGTTTGGATTTCACCATCTGCAAAAATTGGCTATTTGACGCAAGAGGTGTTTGATTTACCACTTGAACTAACACCCTCCCAGCTATTTCATAAAGAAACTTTCGAGTCGAGAGGGAACGTTCAAACTTTAATGAAGCATTTAGGCTTCACGACATCTCAATGGACAGAACCCATTAAGAACATGAGTATGGGTGAGTGAGTAAAATGTAAGTTAATGGAATATATCCTAGAAGAAAAAGATGTGCTTATTTTGGATGAGCCGACAAATCACCTGGACTTAGCTTCACGGGAACAACTTGAAGATACCTTGGCACAGTATACTGGAACGCTAATCGTAGTTTCGCATGATCGATATTTTCTTGAAAAAACGACAAGCAGCAAACTTATCATTTCAAAAAATCACATACAAAAGCAATTGTATGAATCATCCTCAAAAAGAGATAATCTGGAAGAACTACGATTAACACTTGAAACAGAAAGACAAGAAGTATTGGGAAAGCTTAGCTTTATGACTCCAAACGATAAAGCGTACACAGAACTCGACCAGAAGTTTAATGAGCTTACGAAAAAAATAAATGAACTTAGTGACAAATGACTATCAATAGTAACCTAATGATACTGCTGGATTAAAATACGAGAACCCTTAGATAAAGTCTAAGGGTTTTTTATTCAGAATGGCTGCCGAAATTTTTTTAGAAAGTCCATGGTATTCGATTCCCCCTTTGAATCTCCATTGTTACATGCTTTTGGTGCATCCTAGGTTCAAAATCCATTTTCCTTTCTAGCTAAAATGCAATAATCACATATACCGGCAAGAACATGGATGAATCATGTTATTCCCCTTCATGAACTCATCATAATAAACGCCATCAAGTACTAATTTGTTTGAGGTGCTAAAAGGATATTAGTAATTGCTTTTATTTATATTCAAATTGAGTAGAATACTAATGTCCCTTTGTTAATAAGATTTAATGATGGTTTTGTTTTAAAAAGGGGGCTTTAGTTATGAGTGAGGATACACAGGAATCTATTAGGAATAAATCAGGAATGTTTGTTGCACGCTCTTTAGATGAGATTCGTTTTTGGTCAAGAATAATGAAGGAACACTCGTTATTTCTAAGACTAGGTTTTAGATGTGAAGATACGCAGCTAATTGAGGAGGCAAATCAGTTTTATCATTTATTTGAACGGATAGAACAGCAATCCCATACATTAACAAATCAAGCGGATCCAGAACAGATCAGGAGATTTAACTCGGAAGTGCAACAAGCTGCTACAGGAATATTTTTATTCAAAAGGAAGGTATTGGGGTTGATACTCACCTGTAAATTGCCTGGTGCAAACAATTTCCCACTTTTAGTCGACCATACAAGCAGGGAAGCCAATTATTTCAGAAAACGATTAAAAGAATTAAATGAGGGTAAATTGAAACCACTTGCAGATGCCATCATCAAAGAAAATGTTTTCTTTTTAAGAATCATGGCGGATCATGCAAAATTCATCGGACATCTCCTTGATCCATCTGAAAGAAAGCTGGTGGATATGGCGCGTAATTTTAGCAATGATTTTGATCAATTAGTCTTTCAAGCTGTGGACTTAGAGTCCATGAAACCGCAATCTCAAACCGCTCCTCTTTTGGATCAATTTCTAGATCAGAACCGAGTTTCCGTCGTATCACTTCGAGACTTTAAGAAAACCGCCAGAGATTTAATCGAAGAATGCAAAATCAAGAGCATTATCCATCCTCTATTGGCAGATCACGTTTTCCGTGAAGCTGAACGTTTCCTTGAAATCATTGATATGTTTGAGACCCACCTTACAGGTGAAACATACAATTAATTGAGTATGAAGGATATAGAAAATAATGTTTTTTATAAAATTGCTATTATGGATTAATAAATTCAAATAAAAATTGGCCCCTCTCGATTAAGAGAAGGGCTTTTATATGTAAAAAGTTAAGAAAGGGAGTTCACCAATGTTTTAAGTTTCACTTTATCAGAAACATGAATCCATGGTAAATCCAGATTATCATCGTCAATACCAGGTTGGATAACGCGGCTATATAAAAGGTCACAAATACAATCATTTAATAACTGGATATCCTGGTCTGATATTTTCCGATTATATGCTACATTAGCGGCTCCTGTTTGTTTATTCATCCCCCCTATCAAGCCTCTTTGTTTTAATGAACTTCTGATCACTTCTCTAATAGCCTCTAGACTAGTCAACGGAAATACATCAAGGTGCTTAACAATCATTCTAAAGATATCATCTTTAGATAAGTCCTGTTCAATATGTTGTCGCAATTATTCCACCCCCATTCGTCAAAACATTCTTCAAATGAAACGTAAAATCCTCCTTTATCCTTAAAAAGGACTACGCACACTGCCTTTTTGAGTGGGCACTGCCCTTTCAACTCATAAAAACCAGATTGACTGACGACTATCCGCCACGAATACATCGCCTGAACCCTTTTTGCAAAGGATGTTCCATTGTATAAAAACTCATCTTACATAATTAAATTGATTTTGTTCTTTGCAAATTAACATTCATATTTTTGGTAAATATTTGTATTATAATAAAATAAATATTTAATCTGTTACGTTATGCTAATGATTATTTAACGAAGGGAAAGATGCTTATCTTTAAGATCATTCTGTTCATTCATATTTTCGCTGGAGCAATATGTCTTATTAGTGGAATAGGTGCTATGTCTTCAAATAAAAAAAGAGGTATGCATACAATTTGTGGTGAAATTTATCACAGTGCATATGTTGTACTCTTTGTCACATCCCTGACAATGGCAATATTGAATTGGGAAAGCAGCGCATATTTATTTTTCATTGGGATATTTTCATATTCTTTCGCATTTATAGGCTATCTTGCTGGTAAGAAGAAATGGAAAAACTGGATTGCATCTCATATTAGCGGGATGCTCGGTTCCTATATCGCTATTTGTACTGCAATTCTTGTAGTGAATGTACCCAATATAACTATCTTGAATGAATGGAACCCATTAATTTTTTGGTTTCTTCCAAGCATTATAGGTTCACCGCTGATAATTTTGGTTGGACAGAAGTATAAAAAATCCAATTCAATCTAAATGCAGTCCAAAAAGCTCCTACAAATTTATTTAACAAATCCCAACACAAAAAAAGCCCCTCGATTAAGAGAGGGGCTTTTAACAATGGAGGAGTACCACTTAGGGGGTAGTACAATAATATAATTATCGCCAATCAAAAACATTTATATTCATTGTTATTCGGCAAACAAGTTAGTGTATAAGCTTAATTATCTGTGTTAGCATATATCTACTATTTCAGAGATGCCAACCATGGTTTGTTGTTGGTAATTTGTTGTTTTTTTCCTAATCTCAATACCAAGTACAATATTCGTCAACTCCACTATTCATAGCGCCTCGCTTTTTCCACTTACTAGAAAAAGTAAAGCTTCCTCTGCACAATAGATAGCTAATTTACAGTCCCCTGCCTCGCCTACACCAGTTCATTCATTTCAGACTGGGCTAAATCACCAGCTGCTTTCACACGAATACGGGTTGCATTCCCAGGCATAAATGCTAAAGGTACATCTTCTATGTCGACAATAACAAGCGTTCCGGGATCGGCTCCGGCGCTGATACTATTTTTCCAATTTAAATAACGAAGCATTTGGCCACAATTTCTTGTCTAAATCATCCAGATAAGGAACTTTTTTTCGCACCTCGGATATAATTGAAAAATCCACATCATGAATTAGAATACTCTGCTTTGTTCTTGATGCTTCACATAGGACCTCACCGGTCGGAGCAACAAGTTTACTCTTTCCGCAACTTCCCTCATTAACCGTGTTTACGCCAAGAATATAAACCGTATTATCGAGTGCACGTGCCGGAAGTTGAATATCCCATCTTGTTTCAGCTCCGTAACTCCATACTGAAGGAACAATAATAAGTTCTGCACCTTGAAGAGCTAGAATTCGGCTTGGTTCAGGAAATTCAATATCTGCACAAATTAGAACACCTATTTTTCCTTTCGATGTTTCTATTGCATTATAGACTTTCTCACCAAGAGTAAATATTTCCTTCTCTCTTCCCCATAAAAATGATTTTCGATAAGTCGCAATGACTTCCCCTGTTGACTCAATTACAGCTAAGGATATGTAAAGGTTTCCATTTTCCCCCTCAACAAAAGGTACGATGAGTATTACTTTTAACTCTTTAATTTCTCAATAAATAAGCTGTAATCTATATTTTCGACGGATATCTGACTTTAATGAGCAAACGCCAATTAAGCGCTCCAAGAAATGGCGCGCTTAATTGGCGTTATTTATCATGCTCTTCAATCATGTCTGTGTCTCCTTGGCCTCTACCGCAGCAATTCTATACCACCGTCGTTATTTGGGGATGCTGCAT
Organism: Bacillus sp. B4EP4a; assembly: GCF_006680105.1. Classification (NCBI taxonomy): domain Bacteria; kingdom Bacillati; phylum Bacillota; class Bacilli; order Caryophanales; family Bacillaceae; genus Bacillus; species Bacillus sp. B4EP4a. The sequence continues at coordinate 5,219 of NZ_VHIK01000050.1, read as the reverse complement.
CTATTACATATTTTTAGAGGTTCATCAGGAGGTGCTCAGATCCCTACAACATTTTAAACTAGTAAAGAAGAAAAATGAGACTGAAACCACGGAGTTTTCTGCATTGAACGGAGTTCAACTATATTGCTGAACTTTTAAGGCAAAGATTTTCTTTTCGGTCCCTATTACACCTCTCCCTCCTTATAAATTTAAGGAGGGAGAAAGCCCATTTAGCACGCTACATTTTTAAAATCAGAGGTTCCCTTTAAATATTTTCACTTTTATATTTTGATTTCGTTCTAATGAAGGAGAAAATTTTAGAATACGTAACTGCACTTACATTGTTTCATAGTTTTTTATTTCAAATTCACTTAGGGGTCGATTAATCGACTTACTCAATTTATTAATAAGCTCTTGGTAATCCTTAGTATCATTTGGATCTATACCTTCCTTGACGTTTAGTATCTCGTATCGGTCATACTGTTCTGGAATAAGTTTTCCGTCTACATGGATATAAAGCCTATATTTGATCCTCAGATTCATAAAAATACCATCTCCTTTACTATCAGTTCGATATAAGGAGCTGTTTTCCTGCAAGAAAAAATACTCTAATGTGGCCTCCACTAACTATTCATTTTTTTAATCAGAATGATAAGTAGTTCGTATTATCTCAAAACCTCTCTTTTTATATTCGCGATGAGCGCACGAACAGTTAGGAGGAATTGTTATATATATAAGAGAACAGCATATTAATAAATATACTTTATTGAATTTACCTGAATTTTTTTGTTTTTACTGCATAAATTGTTCAATACGAAAAAACTAGTGTATATGGGGGTTTTTTAATGAATCATCCCGAGTCAGTATTAGAAATGTATAACTATCACTCGTGGGCAAATGTGGTCATCATCGATCGGTTAAATGAACTTCCACAGCACATTTATCATAAGGAAATTCAGAGTGGTTTTTCGTCGGTATCAAAAGTGTTGTCTCACATTTATCTCACAGATTATGCGTGGTTTGACATTATCTCAGGTAAAAGTATGGATGAAGCAATGGCATCTTCCAATCAATTAAGAGAAGAAGTGGAAAAGAAAAGTATTGAGGAAATGAAAAAAATATTTTTAGACTTATACGAAAGAAACAAATCACTTCTGAGTACAGAGGATATGGAAAAGGTAATTGTCGTGGATAACCCATATGCTGGGTTGCTTGAAACTACCATTTCCGAATCGGTATTACACGTTGTCACACACGGATCATATCATCGTGGCAATATTGCTACCATGTTGCGGCAAATGGGGCACACTTCCGTTATGCAAGATTTTGGCCTTTACCTTTATTCAAAATAGAAAACCAAACTATATCCGATTCCTGAATAAGGGGATGTATCGATGGACGAACTAGTTGGCACATGTGTTCGCTGTGCACGTAATGTATATTGTACCGCTGGATTTCTGAACGGTATTCTGTTAGATAACAAGAAAATCTTATGTTTTAATTGTAAGGATATTTTATATGCAATGATCAAAGAAGAAAGATTGGAAGATGAGAGTTGAAGGAGTAATACACCAAATCAAAATGTAAAAACACTTTTCAAAACTTCAAAATAGGTCATGCCAATAATTTGGCATGACCTATTTTGCCCGATGAACAGTCAGATTGACCTTGTTGGTTTCGCACATGAACGTTGAGAGATGCACAGGCCGGTCGTTTGCATCGAAAGCGATCTTTAATATTCTAAATAAATTGGCGCCAATATCACATTCTAAAAATTTAGCATAGTTTTTTGTAGCACCAATCACGTCTATAATTTTATCGTTACTGACTATTTCTGTATGGTAATCTTCCATAAGGATTTTATAAGTTGATTCATCCCTTGCAATCTTCTTTTCTAAATCCGGAAAACGAATTAACGAATAATGAGCGGTATCGTAGAAAAGCGGACGATCATTTACATACATGAGTCGCTCAAGTTCGAGAACGGGGCTACCTTCTTCAATGAGGAGATGACCTGCAACATCTTTTGGCGCTGGTATGACCTCACTTCTTAAAATCCGGGAATTAGGTATCATCCCAAGCTGATGACTAAACTCCGAAAATCCACTTATGGATAACAATTCATTATGGAACTTATTAGATGCAACAAAGGTACCTCTGCGCGGAATACGTGTCAGTGTTCCTTCCTTCACCAATTCCTCTATTGCTTTTCGTATGGTAATGCGACTAACGTTGTAAGTTTCACAAAGCTCTTTTTATGGTCCATCACACCTTTTTATCAATTAACTATTTTTTAGTGAATACGAATGATAGAATGTTAAAGTATTTATACTTAAGTGGAACAATTTTTCTGATACGTAGTAAGTATTATATTGGTGATTATTGTTCGAAGTATGATATACATGTAGAATGGATGTTAAACTGGGGGATTTCCTAAAAAAGAGAATATATCCTGGATATAGTCAAGTTAGTTGTTATTAAAGAATAAACGCCTCCAAAATCCGTGAATTGAGGTTAATCTCCTTAAGATAGTGTATATCATTGGAAAATATAGGTTGGTTTAATTTCTATAATTTTAAAAAATAGCAGGCAGTACAATACGTACTACCCTAGCGGAAAGGACGTGCCATAATAATGAATCACGACAAAACAGCCATCACTAAAATTCGTACGGGTCCCATGTTTGCGGTGATGCTTGCTGGTGCTCTAGTCGCTTTCTTAAATCAGACATTAATTAATATCGCATTGCCTCAATTAATGAATCATTTTGAAATATCAGCTGCAACAGCTAACTGGCTTACTACAATCTTCTTATTGGTGAATGGGATTGTCATCCCTATCACTGCTTTCTTAATGGAACGTTTCAATACAAGACAACTATATCTTGCTTCGATGGGACTCTTCGCTTTAGGAACTTTCCTATGTGGTATTGCCCCCAGCTTCTCCGTCTTATTGATCGGACGTGTGGTTCAAGCTGCTGGGGCAGGGATTTTATTCCCTTTGATTACAAATGTGATTTTCACTTTATTTCCACCTAACAGACGTGGTTTCGCAATGGGTATATTTGGTATCGCGATGAATTTTGCCCCTGCTGTAGGACCGACGTTATCAGGATGGATTATACAAAACTACTCTTGGCGGGTTCTGTTTTTTGTCATTTTCCCATTTGCACTGCTTGACTTCATCTTTGCCATTTTCATCATCAAAAAAGTAGGGAAAACGAGTCGGCCTAAACTCGATAAAATGGGTGTAATATTATCCACCATCGGTTTCGGCGGAGTACTATATGGATTTGCTACAGGCGGTACCAAGGGCTGGGACAGTCCCGAAGTACTGACGATGTTCCTTGTTGGAGGAATCAGTTTAGTTTTATTTGTCTGGAGGCAGTTTACTGTATCCCATCCTATTTTGGAATTTAGAATTTTTCGGTATCGGATGTTCACTTTAACGACAATTATCAACATCATCGCAACTATGGGTATGTTCTCTGGAATGATCATCATGCCAATCTATATGCAAAATATCCGTGGGTTTACCCCGATGGAATCCGGTCTAATGCTATTGCCTGGCGGGATTTTAATGGGGATCATGTCTCCTATCACAGGTAAGCTGTTTGATCGATTTGGTGCGAGATGGCTTGCGGTGAGCGGACTTGCCATCACTATCATTACAACCTATCTTTTAACGCGGCTTGAAACAGATACGTCCTATTCTTATGTGGTGTGGGTATATACTATTAGAATGTTCGGAATGTCGATACTGATGATGCCTATCTTCACAGCTGGATTAAATGAATTGGCACTTAGCCTAAATAAATATGGAACAGCAATGGTCAATACATTGAGAATGGTAGCAGGTGCTGTTGGCATGGCATTCTTTGTTTCCATCATGACAAACCAGGGGACGAAGCATGTTCAGGAAATCTTATCTCATAGGAACATATCACCAGATAATACATCACAAATGGCCATGGCCATTAAACAAGGTAGCGTAATGGGAGTGGATGATGCATTCATGATTGCAACAGGTTTGACTATAATTGCATTCATACTGGCCTTTTATATACGGCAAACTTCACCACAAGAAGATACCATTACAAATCGTCTATCAAAAAAAGAGCTTGAATAAACAAGGCTAAACTCAACCTATTTTCCAAGGTATATAAATTCTATAAAACTGACTTGCCCCATTAAAGCAAAAAAAAGAGACACTTTTTATGTGTGTCTCTTTTTTTGTCCAAATTACTTCATGTGCTCAAGGTGACGGCCTTCATTTTGATCCTGCTTCTTACTCACATGCATCTAAATTTTCAGAACATCATTCGGGAAGGAAAGCCAACAATACACAAATAGCAATCGTAATTTCCAAACAGCTAAGTATATATTTACATTCCTCTCATATATTTTAAAATAATGATTTGGACAAGGGGAATGTTTTTATGAAAAAGTTTGTTACTCTGCTTTTTTCAAGTTTTTGCATTGGAGTAGGTCTTAACCTGTTCATTGTCCCCATTCATCTAATAAATGGCGGGATATTTGGAATAAGTCTGTTAATCAAATATGTTTGGGGAATCCAGGTTGGACATACCATGATCATGATCAACATTCCCATATACCTTCTATCTCTTCTATACGATAAGTCTTATTTCTTCAATGCCATCCTTGGGTTAGCTTTTACTTCGACCGTTATTGATTGGCTAACACCACTAAACGGTTTGGTTCATCTACCGATCATAACGAGTGCCATTATCGGTGGAATGACGATTGGGATTGGTGTTGGTTTTATGCTGAGACAGCATATTAGCCCCGGTGGAGTGGATTTACTAGCACTATTAATCTCTAAAACCACAGCAACTAATCCTGGAATTATTATTTTTATTATTGATTCACTCATAGTAATTGCGGGAATTATTATATTGAATGACTTAAAGCTAATGTATTCACTCCTCACGATTTCCTGTGTCGGGATATGCGTCATTTTTATCAATCCTTTTAAGACAATAAACATTTTTATAAGATAAAGCCAAGTGCTGCAACAGGGTCAAATACAGTGTTCGCAATGTAACATATGGATAAATCTCACTCTAGATTGAAGAAAATTTGCGACACTCCTGAATAATTGGCTAGCCTATACCCCACTAGCTGCTTGCGGCGAGGAGGATTGGCAGACTGTCGCACTTTTACTCGTGAGTTTTGCTGTTTTACTCGTGAGTTTTGGCTATTTACTCGTGAATTCAGCAT